>JACCRA010000531.1 GCA_013813825.1 Pyrinomonadaceae bacterium
TGTCGGTGGCAAAGTTAATGCGGAGATAGAGCACGCGGTAGCGGAAACGGGTGCGCCTGGAGCCAAGCTTGACGGGGAGAAGGGTCCGTCGTGATGAGTTCACTTCAGTAGTATGCATAGCTCAATAGGTATCAGGGCGAAATTACCCATCATGATAACGAATTTCCGCGCGGGTGGCGCGCAACAATCACGACAGCAAGCGGAGCGGGGAATTCAACCTCGCCCCTTTTTCTTTTCCGTCATTGCCGAAATAATCCAGTAGCACGCCACTAGGTGGATGGATGTACGGAGTGGCAAAAGGACGGTGATGGCAATCAGCAAAGTACGCCCCTGCGTGGATGGATGTGCGAAGACTCTGATGGGCAGAGGGCCGGACCCCCTCACGTCCCTGCGTGTTTAGCCGCCCTGCCAGAAAAAGACGGTTGCCACACATTCGTCACACAGGGCGTGCTATGTTCGTTTCTCCCTTATGAAAAACCGGCGAAGGTCGGATCAACATTATCCCCAATCGCTCTTTACAAACAATCGATAGTCAGAATTCAAAAGGAGAAAGAATTGATGAAGCAACCACATAAACACACAGCTACGAATCTGCTCGCGGTCGTTTTAATGTTCGGCCTGACGGCAACCTCCGCAATCGCTCAAGGAAAAAGGGCGGATGACGCGGTGCGCCGCTCGAACAAGGCGTCGGGCGTCATCAAGGCCATCATGGGCGCGCCCGATCAGGGCATCCCGCGGGATTTGATCGGGCGGGCGGAAGCAGTCGTCGTGTGCCCCGAAGTGCTCAAGGCCGCACTCGGTATCGGCGGGCGTAGAGGCCAGTGCGTGATCAGTCGCCGCTCTTCAAGCGGATGGAGTACACCTGTCTATTACAACATGACCGGTGGCAGTATCGGGCCGCAGATCGGGGGAGAGAAACTCGACATCGTGCTGCTGGTAATGAACAAGGATGGCGTCAACGGCCTGTTGGAAGACAAATTTGAAATCGGCGGCGAGGCAGGCGTTGCCGCTGGGCCGGTCGGACGTACTGTGAGCGCCTCCACCAACGCCACGCTCGACGCCGGCCTCCTTTCATATTCGCGCAGTAAAGGCGCATTTATCGGGGCCGCGCTCAAGGGCGTCGCGATTACGCCCGACAACGATCTCAATCAAGACTTTTACGGCAAGAAGGCTAGCGAGTTACTGGGCGGGGAGGCGATGACGGCAACGCCCGCGCGAGTCCGCACTTTTCCGCAGACGCTCAGTCGCTACTCAAAACGCTAACGATGGCTGATGACGAAAGGAGCGGTCAGAAAAGGCGGGTGGTAAGTAGTTCCCCAAAAGATTGTGAGACGAAGGGCGGCGGGAGAAGTGAGGCTCCCGCCGCTTCTGCTTTTTGGGCATGATGTACGGGCTGAACAGGGAAGTTGAGAATTCCAAATGTGCGGAAATATTAACATGGGTAGGGTGTGCGAGACCTTGAGTTTTCTTAAGTGTTCATGCCGGACTTGAGAGGCCCGCGCGACTTAGAAAAGCGATAGAGTTTAGCCGTTTATCAGTACATTCTTCTCCTGAGAATGACTTGCACAGTGGGCCGGTGCGGCACTCGCCGCTTCTTTCGTTCAAGCTGCCCTTCCAGAGCAGCCCCGTGCGCGAGTTGGCTTGTCCTCCAGATGCTCGATTGCGGCGCACAGGTGGCTGCGTGGCGTGTCTTTCACGCTTCGCGTGACTCCTACACCCAATTCAACACGGTGGTGAATTACTGATTTTGGCGCATTACGCCTTCTCAAATCAGTATTGCTTTGACCATATTATGATCCCACGCTTAGAGGCTTATCGCCTCGCCGATTTCGTTGATGCTCGCTATCTCGCTCCTGCTGATTTGCCCTCCGCCGAACCCGAAGAGGCCGCCTTCTTTCGCGGCAGCCGCGACTTTTTCAGCTTGCAGGTGGGCCTTTTCGGGAATCTCAACCGTGATTTGCTCTGGCCCGTGGAGAGGTGCCGGCGAGGGTGCGCCCGAATCGCTCGCCTATGTCCACACGGGCGCATCTGCTACCGTCCGCAAGTTACAGGCGTCCGTCGCCGGCACCCAGTCGGGATACACGAACCAGTGTTCAACGCCCGGATACCTGCGGCCTGTAGTCATCACTACTTTGCGCGCGCAGGCGTAGAGTTTACCGCTGCGGTAAAAGGCGAAATGCAGCGGGCGAGATGGCACTGCGCCCAACTGCCCCTCGCCTCGCCGTGCAGCAGAAACTGGCATCACGGCTTGGATGGTGAGCCGCCCCATATTCCTTCTGCCCTCGATGCAGCGCAGGGCCCGCCCCTCACAATGAATGACGACACCTCTCATGATTTCCTCCTCCGAAGACTAAGTTATTGGCGGGCGGCAAGGGTGGATGCGGGGCCAGCTTGTGGCGTTACTTATGAAGCCCGGCGCGACAACACGGCGGCGAGAGGGGCGAAAGCGTCCCAGGTAATTACCCCATTCGTTAGTTAGAAAATAATGATCCTTGTCGGGGTTCCAGATTCGCCATGCACGACTGCTGCGGCGTGATGCTTTCATTTAAGGGGTTCTAGTACCAAGTTGCATAACAAAATGAGGTTGAGATGTCCGGCTA
>JACCRA010000229.1 GCA_013813825.1 Pyrinomonadaceae bacterium
GGTTGGACGCGTGCCGCCCGCTACAGACTAGCGACTGAGCCGCATACTACGCCAAAGGGATCGGCGGTTCAAGACTAAAGCTGTCCGTTGTTCGTTGCCAGTTGTCAGTTGTTTGAGTGCTCCCGAACTTGAACTTCGGTTTCTAGCGTCTAGCTTCTCGATCACAGGCAACGGACAACCGACCACGAACAACGGACAGCTTTTCCTTATTTGAGGGCCGCGCGCACCGTCGGCCACATGCTCTCGGCCCAGTGCTCGTACCCGGCGGCTGACGGATGGAAGCCGTCCTCTGAAAAGAAGTCAGTGCGCGCGGGCACGACCTCGCGGCTCATCTGGTAAGCGTCCACGACCTGCAAATTGTGTCGGCGCGCGATCTCGTCGATGCGATTGTTGAAGAGTTGGATTTGGCGGTTGATCGCATCGTGCAGCGCCGTGGGGACACGCGGTGCAAGCGATATGTCCGGGATGTTGGCGACGACGATGGGCGCGTTCGTCTTCTCCCGTAAACGCCGGATGATCTCTTCGTAGTTGCGTGCGAACTGCTCGATCTTGACGCCGTGGCCGATGTCGTTGATGCCGATGCCGAGCGTGATAAGCGCGGCGCTTGCCCCGTCAATGCGCGGCAGTTGCCTGCTCAGCACGTCGGCTGTCTCGGCGCCGCTGACGCACACATTCATGACGCGCGAGTTGGGGCGCTCCCGCTCGATCCGCTCGAACAGACGCGCCACGTAGCCCCTGCCGTCGCGCGCCCCCACGCCCGCGCCCGTCGAATCACCGAGCGCGACATACACGATTGGCGCGCTTCGTTTTTCTTCCCTCATGCTCGTTATCTCACTCACCTGCTCAACTCCATTGTCACGCGCACACGCGCTCAACATCAAGGTCATCATCCCGCACACGCACGCGCACCACAGCACCCGCTTGATAGTCGTCTTCATCACATCTGACTGATGCCAATCGCCCTGATCCGCGTTGTCGCCCGCCATTACCTAAACGGCAAGCATTGCTATTCATTCGTCCTGACCGGCTCTCGCAAAATCGCCTCCGCCGCCCGCGCCGCGACTGTGGCCGCCGCCGCGTGCGATTCGCGCAGGCCGCTGATCTGGAGCAGCGATTCGCCGGTGCGCGAGAGCATCCGAAAAAGGTCGCCTTCCTCGGCGCGGGTCTTTTGGACGAGGTCTTCCCACTTCATGCCGGCCGCCCAGCGCGCCGCCGCGCCGGCCGCTGAGAAGTTGATCTCAGGTGCGGGTTCGATTTCTTCCTTCCACTCGGCGGTCGCCACCTCGTAGGCGACTTGCTCGAAGCGCGCGAGCGCCCCCACGAGCGCGTCGTCGAGTTGCAGTTCGCCGTAATCGCGGTCGGCGTCGGCGGCGAGGGCGGCGGCGAGGGCGGCGGCGCGCGTGGCGTCGAGCGGCGCGAACAGATTGCGGTCAATGGCTTCGCCGACGAGTAGCGGGCGATCAAGACGCAAATCGGCGAGCCAGCGCCCGCGTGCGGTGACGCGCTCGGCCGCGTAGTCCAGATAACCGAAATGGGCCAGCACACGCGCGCGCTGCTCGAAAGGTCGCCACACTTCCGCGCGCAACGCTTCGATCCGCCGCCCGGCGCGCTCGCCGGCCTCGGCTTCTTTTAACACCGACCAGAGAGCCTGCTCGCCAGCGGAGTGCCGCCGCGCCGATTCGTCGTCAGGGGGACCAATACCGTTGGTGACGCCGGACAACTCGTCGATCAGATCGTTGAGCAGCGACACGGCTGCGTCCGCTTCCGTGCGCGCGTCGCGCAGGCGCGGCTCGCGCAGCAGCACGCCACGGCCGGCGCGCACTTCGGCGAACGCCGTTTCAGCGGCGTCCTCGGCCAGCGGGTAAACTTGCTCATAGATTCTGCCGACGCGCTCTAAATTCAGCGCCGCGCCCCGCCCGTCCTCGCGCACGCCGCTCAGGTCGCCGCCTCCGCCGCGTCGCGACGTGACGAAGACCAGCCGCCGCCCGTTGCGCCCGATACCGACGACGCGGCCGGGCATGATCATCTCGTCCAGCCAATTCAGTAGTACTTCCGCGCGCGTTTGCGGCGCGCCGCCGAGCAGGCGCTGTCTGGCGCTCACCAGTCGCTCCAATCCCCGCGCCGCCGCAACTGGCAGTTCGCTGCCGGCTGCTTGCAACTGTTGCTTGATGCGTTGTTCGGCTGCGTCGCGTTCGCGCTCAAGTCGCGCGATCTTTGCCAGCGTCTCGCGGTGCGCGAAAGAGCGTTCGACGATCTCGCGGACGTGCGCGAAGTCGCCGTAGGCGTCGAGCAAGTTAAGCAGGGTGGTGTAAGTCGCTCGAAACTGGCTTTCAAGCGGGTCGGGTTCGGCGCGCAAAAGCGCGGCCAACTGTGGCGGGTTCTGGTGCGCGCCCGGCGCGGCGACGACGAAGCCGACGCGGTCGCGTCCGCGTCGTCCCGCGCGGCCGGTCATCTGCTGTAGCTCCGAAGCCGTCAGCGAGCGCCAACCGCGTCCGGTGCGCGCGTCTGCGCTCGTCAAGACGACGGTCCGCGCCGGGAAATCGACGCCCGCCGCAACCGTCATCGTCGCGAAGATCGCGTCGAGCAGTCCGGCGCTCATCAATTGTTCGATAGCTAGTTTCCACGCGGGCAAATGCCCCGCGTGGTGCGACGCGACGCCACCGCGCACCAGCATCTCGAAATGTTTGTGCTTTTTAATTTCCGGGTGGCGTTCGACGAAGTGGCGCATCAATTCGCGCCGCCGCTCGTGTCTTC
>JACCRA010000564.1 GCA_013813825.1 Pyrinomonadaceae bacterium
GTTCGTCAAGGCGCTGCCGCTGACGGCGGTCAACGATGCGTTGCGCGCCCTCGTCAACGACGGCGCGCCGCTCGCGGCCCAATGGCCGCAGGTATTGATTCTCGCCGCGTGGGCGCTCTTGAGTTTCGTCATCGCGCTCCGCATTTTCCGCTGGCAGTGAAGGGACCCGCGGCGCTTTGCGAGCCATCCCCGAATCAGAATAATGGATGAGAATGGAAAGCGGCGACCGTCTCGCGCCCTGCCTTTTTCACTTTGCCGGTATTTCGTGCTACCGTTTTTGCTTTCGACGAAACGGCTGAGAGGCGCCAACAAGTGATCAGACCTTTTCAGGGGAAGCACCCGCAAGTCCACGAGACGGCTTACATCGAGGCGAGCGCGCAAGTAATCGGCGATGTCGTGATCGGCGAAGAGTCGTCCGTGTGGTTTAACGCCGTGGTGCGCGGCGACGTGCATTACATCCGGATCGGCGCGCGGACTAACGTGCAGGACGGAACAGTAATCCATGTCTCGAACGGGACGCACGCGACAATCCTTGAAGATGAAGTGACCATCGGACACAACGTCACACTGCACGGCTGCCACGTCGAGCGCGGGTGTTTGATCGGTATGGGTGCCATCGTGATGGACGGCGTCCGCGTCGGCGCGCAATCTTTGGTTGCGGCGGGCGCGCTCCTGAGTCCCGGCACCATCATCCCGCCACGTTCGCTCGTGATCGGCGTCCCCGCCAAAGTCAAACGTCCGCTAACGCCGGAAGAAGTCGCCGGCCTCGATCAGTTCTGGAAAAATTACATCGAATACACGAAGCAATATAAACAGTAGTCAGAGGTCAGAGGTCAGTGAAAGACAATCTGCTTATTGTTTTCTACTGGCCTCTGACCTCTGACCTCTGACCTCTGTTTTATGAATACACAGCCGGCGCGGGGGATGCGCGATTTTTTGCCGGGCGACGTGAGGCGGCGCGAGTACGTGATGCGCGTCATCCGCGAGGTCTATGAACGCTATGGCTTCGAGCCGTTGGAGACGCCGGCGGTCGAGAATATCGAGACATTGTTGGGGAAGTACGGCGAAGAAGGCAATCAACTAATTTTTAAGATTTTGAAGCGGGGTGAGCACGAGCGGACGGGTGAGGCCGACCTTGCGTTGCGCTATGACTTAACGGTGCCGCTGGCGCGCGTAGTGGCGGAATACGGCGAGCGGTTGCCGAAGTTTTTTAAGCGTTACCAGATGCAGCCCGTGTGGCGCGCGGACAGGCCGGCGCGCGGGCGCTTTCGAGAGTTTTACCAGTGCGACGTGGACGCCATCGGCTCACGTTCGATGATCGTCGAAGCCGAGCTTTGCGCGGCGGCGGGCGACGCACTGGCGCAGTTGGGGTTTACGAATTTCACGATCCGGCTCAACCACCGGCAGGCGCTGACGGGCGTGCTGGACCAAGCCGGGATCGCGTCGGAGAAGCACGGGGAGGCGCTCGTCGCGCTCGATAAGCTGGATAAGATCGGCGCGGAAGGAGTGGCGAAGGAATTGTCGGCGAGGGGCATCGCGGACGAGGCCGGCGTCAGCCTACTGCGATTTTTCGAGGGCATCGCATCGTTGGAAGAAGCGGCTGAGATCGTCGCTGATGAAGATGTTGAATGCACGCGCAGAGCTTTGAACGCGGCGACGCTCGGCCGTCTTGTCGAGTTTGTTGGCGAGCATGAAGCGGGCGCGAAAGGCGCGGACGAGTTGCGGCAGATTTTACAGTTCGCCGAAAGCGCGGGCGTCGCGTCGCGGATCAAAATCGATCCGAGTCTGGCGCGCGGGCTGTCGTATTACACCGGCGCGATCATGGAGATCAACGTACCCGACTTGGCCGGCAGCCTCGGCGGCGGCGGGCGCTATGATAACCTCATCGGCATGTTCTCCGGCCGCGACATCCCAGCCTGCGGTTTCTCTCTGGGGATGGAGCGGATTATCGTTGTGATGACCGAGCGCGACATGTTCCCCTCTGAACTGGTGCAGACGCCGGCGGACGTGTTGGTGACGATCTGGGACGAGTCGTCGGTGGGCGACGCGCTGGCGCTGGCCCGCGAGTTACGCGGGCAGGGCTTGCGAGTTGATGTCTATGGAGAGCGCGGCGATAAGCTCGGCAAGCAGTTTAAGTATGCCGCGTCGCGCGGCGTGCCGTTTGTCGCCGTCGTCGGGCCGGATGAACGTGAGCGCGGCGAGATGGCCTTGAAGGACATGCGTTCGGGCGAACAGCAGACGGTGAAGCGCGAAG
>JACCRA010000567.1 GCA_013813825.1 Pyrinomonadaceae bacterium
TCGATCCGGACGAGTTTTCCGGCTTCGCTTTCGGCCTCGGCATCGACCGCATGTGCGCGCTGCTCTACGGCCTCGACGACATCCGCCTCCTCTTCGAGAACGACGTGCGCTTCTTGGAACAATTCAATTAGAGCCATCAGCTTTCAGCGTTCAGCTATCAGCCTTTGCTTTTAGCTGACGGCTGATGGCTGACGGCTGAGTGCTTATGAATATCAGTTACAACTGGCTGCGCGAGTTGGTCGCGTTGGAATTGCCGCCGGGAGAATTGCGCGAGCGGCTGACGATGGTTGGGCTGGAAGTCGAAGCCTTGCATGAGTCGGGCGACGACTTTGTGTTTGAGGTCGCGGTGTTGTCGAACCGTCCTGATTGGATGTCGCACTTGGGCGTCGCGCGCGAGGTCGGCGTTATCACGGGCGGCGCGGTTAATCTGTTGCTTGCGCCGACGGCGCGAATCGAGGGGCGGACTGATGAGGTAACATCCGTTGAAGTGCAAGCGTCCGACTTGTGCCCGCGGTTCACGGCGCGGGCGGTGCGCGGCGTGCGGATTGGTCCCTCTCCAGCATGGCTCGCGGAGCGGTTACAAGCCATCGGGCAACGTCCGATCAACAACGTGGCGGACATCACCAACTATGTCATGCTGGAATTGGGGCAGCCGCTCCACGCCTTTGATCTGGATAAACTGATTGAGCAGCGGCTTGTCGTCAGACGCGCGCGGAAGGGCGAGCGTGTAACGACGCTTGACGGAGTTGAACGAGAACTTGACCCAGAGATGTTGGTGATCGCGGACGCCGCGCGCCCGGTGGCCGTCGCGGGCGTAATGGGCGGGGCCGAGACGGAGATTTCCTCCGCAACGCGCAACGTTCTGATTGAGGGCGCTCACTTCACTCCCGCTTCGATCCGGCGCACTTCGCGCGCGCTCGGCTTACGCACCGAAGCCTCTGAGCGTTTCGAGCGCGGCGTCGATGACGCCGGACAACTGAGGGCGCAGGAGAGAACCGTTGCGCTGATCTGCGAGTTGGCGGGCGGGGCGGCGACCGACGGCACGATTGATATTTACCCACAACGGCTGTCGCCGCCGGTTGTAAGGCTGCGGTTTTCGCGCGTGCGAGAGTTGACCGGCGTGAACGTCGAGCCGCGCGAGTCGCTTCGTATTCTGACCGCGCTCGGTTTTAGACCTGATGGCGGCGGAAGCAACGGGCATGGGGCGGAGGAAAATGCGCCGGAACTCGGACGCCTCGCCGGTGCCGCGAGTGCCGGCTTCATTTGCCCTTCATGGCGCACGGACGTTCAACTCGAAGAGGATTTAGTCGAAGAGATCGCTCGCCACGCCGGTTACGGCAAGATCGAGGAGGCGCTGCCGCCCGCGAATGTTTCAGGCGAGTACCGCGCGCACGAAGACCGCCGCCGCGCCGCGCGCCGTGCGCTCACCGCTGGCGGTTACGACGAGGCGATTAACTTCAGTTTCATCGACGCCGCGCACGACGAACGGTTCGAATTGCTGCCCGGCCTGCTGGAAGGCAGCGGGGGCGACGAGTTGTTCGTTACCCTCAATAACCCGATCATCGAAGGCGCAACGCGCATGAGGGCCACGCTGTTGCCGGGGTTGCTCGCGGCGGCGCGTCACAACTTTAACCACGGCACCCGCGACGTGCGCTTGTTCGAGGCGGGGCGCGTCTTCGCCGCACACGCCACGACGGAAAGTTTGCCCGTCGAGCGCGAATCACTGGCCCTCTTGGCGACTGGCGGCGCGCTCGAAGCGGGGACGACGGCAGCCGCACGGGAAATCGATTTTTACGATCTGAAGGGCGCGCTCGAAGCCGCCGGCGACGCGATGAACACCGGCGCGCTGGATTATGCGGCCGAGAGCGTGCGACATCTGCGCGAGGGACAGGCCGCGCGCATCTCACTCGGCGGGATGCCAATCGGGTACGTCGGCCAATTGTCCGAAGAGGTCGCCGCCGCATATAAATTCCGCCAGCCCGTCTATGTCGCGGAAGTTAATCTGAGCGCCTTGTTCGAGGTGGCTAAAACACCCGTCCGGTACACGCCGTTGCCGCGTTTCCCATCAGTCATCCGTGACCTCACACTCGTCGCCAATCGCCGCGCCGCTTTCGCCGGGATCCGTCAGGCCGCGCTCGATCTCAACATCGAGGAGTGCCGCGACGTGTCGCTCGTTTACGTCTATGAGGGCGAGCGCGTCCCCGAAGGCCAACGCTCCGTCACGCTCAGGATCGAATACCGCGCCGACGACCGCACGTTGCGCGACGACGAAGTTGACGAACTGCACCGCCGCATCGTCGCCACGCTCGAAGAAACTTTCAGGTCACAACTGAAGTGATAGAGGTCAGAGGTCAGTAAAAGACAAATTGCTCTCTGTTTTATTACTGACCTCTGACCTCTGCTCTTGACTCTTGCGCTCGCTGGCGTGAAGTCGCATAATCGCTCGGCCTTTTTGAGTCGCTGTTTTGTGAGGGAAAAAGATGGTCGGTTTAACTGGCTTAGAGAAATTTTCACACCTCGAAGATAAAATTTACCGCACCATCGAGTTGACTAAGTCGCTGCGCCAAGAGAAAGAGGTGCTTGAGCGCGAAGTCTCTTCGACCCGGCGCGAGGTCGGCGCGTTGCTCGATGAAAAGGAGCGGCTGGAAACACAGGTTGAGCGCCTGCTGGCCGAGCGCGACACGATCCGCATGAAGGTCGAAGCGATGCTCGACGCCATCGCGGTGCTCGATCCGGAGATGGCCGAAGCCGTCAGGAAGTAAGCCCCGCCCGCCGTTTCAGAGAAATTTAGATGAGCACGATCAAAAGCCCAATTGACACGCCCGGCACGCCCACCATCCGCGTCGAGATTTACAACCAGATTTATAACATCCGCTCCGATGGCGACAGCGAATACGTGATGCAGCTCGCCGAGTTCGTCGATCACCGGATGCGAGAAATCTCTTCGGGCACGTTGACGGTGGATTCGCTCAAGGTTGCGATCCTCGCCGCGCTGCACATCGCCGACGAGTTGCACCGCTTGAAACGCCTCCACGAACAGGCCGACGCCCAACTTGCCACACGCAGCGCCGAATGCGCCGACATGCTCGACCGCCTTCTCAAAGCCCGCCAAGTTGCTGAACAGCAGAACACTCAGAGCCTCTCGTTCTCCTAGCTCATGACCCGTCGTTCGTCAAGCCGGGAAACCTCTCTGACGAGATATTAAATTTGTATGGTTCGCGTTTGACCTATGTTAGTATTCGACTAGCTGAAGGGAGTCTCTTCTGCGTGGTTCGCCACCGCTCTTGTTGGTTGAGCCGATGCCGTTGAAACGGGAGGCCGACGCCGTTTATAAGCCAGTGCATTCTCTCAGAGATAGAGAACTGCCAGAGGCTGCGGCTCTTCAAAGGCCACCCACCTGTCTAAGCAGGTTCAACCACGGCTGCGGAACGGCCTTGCGGATGCCCCTTCAGCTATTCTTTTAAATGACGAGTGACCAGTCACGAGTGACGAGCAAGGAGTTGAAAATTTCTTGTCACTCCTCACCGGTTACTCGTCACTGTTTTTAACGATGAGAATATTGGTGATCGGAGACGTGGTGGCGCGGCCCGGAAGGATCGCGGTGTTGGAACGCATTCAGGATTTACGCGAGCAGCACCACATCGATCTCGCGGTGATGAACGCGGAGAACGTGGCCGGCGGCTTTTCGATCACGCCGTCGCTAGCCGACGAACTCTTCGCCAGCGGCATCGACGTGATGACATCCGGCAATCACATTTTTGACAAGCGCGAAGTGATTCCTTACATCGCGCGGCAGGAGCGTTTGCTGCGCCCCGCCAACTACCCGCTGGGGACGCCGGGCAGCGGCCTCTGGATCGGAGAAGTGAAAGGAACGAGAGTCGCTGTTTGTAATCTAATCGGGCGCGTCTTCATGGGGCCGGCGGACGATCCTTTCCGCGTCGCCGATGAAGTCGTCAAATCCATTCCGCCCGAGGTGCGCGTGCGCGTTGTGGACATGCACGCGGAAGCGACTTCCGAGAAAGTGGCGATGGGATGGTTTCTCGATGGCCGCGTCTCGTCCGTGACGGGCACGCACACCCACGTCCAGACGGCCGACGAACGCATCCTGCCGAGCGGCACGGCCTACCTCACCGACATCGGCATGACCGGCAGCCACTCCGGCGTCATCGGCATGAATCGCGAAGACGTGATCGCACGCTTCACCTCCGTCACCACCCGCCGCGCTGAGAACTCCACCGGCGACACACGCATCTGCGCCGCTCTCATCGACGTTGATGAAGAGACCGGCCGCGCGCGGGACATCAAACGGCTCAATTTACCGCACGAATCTTGAGTAGCAATAGGCACAGGCAGTGGGCAGGCAAAAACATCAGGTAGGCATTAACAGCTATCCACCTTTCAAGTTCTAGCAGAGTCATGCATTGCCTATTGTCTTCTGCTTTACTGCCTTCTGCTTACTGCTCTTCACGGCGCGCTGTCTTCCGGCACGCGGTCGGCGCGTTGCGGTAGTTGCGGTAGTTGTGACGTGTGGATGTCCTCTTCGGGAATGGCGGAGAGTAGCGCGCGGTATTGCTCGGGCATCGAGCGGACACGCCCGCGCCCGTCGGTGATGACGTGGCCGGTTTCGCCTTCGGCGATCACTTGTCCGGTGTCGGCGCGGATGATCTCGTAGCCGAAGCGGACGGAGCGGCGGCGCATCTCGGTAATGTGGGTGCGGATAATTAATTCATCGTCGTAGCGTGCGGGAGCTTTGTAGCGACAGTAGCTTTCAGCGACGACAAGATAAGCGTCTTCGCTCTGTTCCATGTCGCGGTAGGCGAAGCCGCGCGCGCGGCAAAACTCAGTGCGACCGATTTCAAACCAGATTAAATAATTGGCGTGATAGACGACGCCCATCTGATCCGTCTCGGCATAGCGCACGCGCACCATCGTCTCATGCCAGATGTCCATTAGCGGATCGTTAGGTGACGCGCTCATCATCCGAAAAAATCTCCCGTCCGTTGCGCTTCCGGCAGCGGCAAATTAGAGTAGCGTTGAACTGACCGCCGTGTGAGCGGACTATAAAAGCGAAAGGTTCGAGATGTCAAAGTTCTATCCCTTCCGGCGGCGAGCCTCCGCCGGCGTCGCACTCGTGACGGCGTGCGTGTTATGCGCGGCCACTCTCATTATGCCGCCCGCCGCCGTCTTTTCGCAGGCCGCGGCGCGGCAGCAGTCGGCACCCGTCGCTGCCGTCAATCCAAAAAGTGCGGCCGTCGCGGCGGCGACCGCCGAGGTGCTGGGCGAGACCAGCAAGATCAGACAACTCGGAGTCTTGCGGGAGGTTAAGAGCGGCGCGCAGTCGCGCGCTGATATCGAGCAGATGCTGGTCCGCAATCTCGACGAGAACGCGACGCCCGCCGAACTGCGCGCCTCAGAGTTGGCGCTGAAAAAGCTCGGCCTTGCGCCGGCCGATTTTCAGTTCCGCTCGTTCGTCGTCAAACTCCTGACCGAACAGGTCGCCGGCTACTACGATCCGAAGACGCAATTCTTCTACCTCGCCGACTGGATCGCGGTGGAAGCGCAGAAGCCAGTCATCGCTCACGAACTGACGCACGCCTTACAGGATCAGCATTTCGATTTGCGCCGCTTCGAGAAATGGCCGCAAGGCGACGCCGACGCGGAACTGGCCGCGCACGCGCTCGTCGAAGGCGACGCGATGCTGACCATGACTTTTTACGTGCTGCGGAATCCGGCCGCCGCCCTCGGAATGTTGCAGGCGATGGGCGCGGCGGGCAGCGCGACCGAACAACTAGATCGCGCTCCACGTGCGTTGCGCGAGACGCTGCTCTTTCCGTACCAGCATGGCCTGACATGGGCGACGCAGGTGCAACGGCGCGGCGGTTGGGCGGCGCTCTCAGCAGCTTACAAAGATTTGCCGCAATCGACCGAGCAGATACTGCACACGGAAAAATATTTCGCGCGCGAGTCGCCGCAAAAGATCGAGTTGCCCGACATCGCCGGCGCGCTCGGCAAAGGATGGAAGCGGATCGATCATGACATCAACGGCGAGTGGAGCTATTACCTGATACTGGACGAGTATCTGAAGAATGAAAATGAATCGCGCGCGGCGGCGGCGGGCTGGGGCGGCGACCGCTACGCGGTTTATGAGTACGCGCGGTCCGGCGAGGTGATGCTCACGCAGAGCACCGTTTGGGACACGGAAGAGGACGCGCGGGAGTTCTTCAACGCTTACGCCAAACGCACCGGACTGCGTTACAAGGACGCGAGTTTTTTAGCTCCAACCGCCGAATCCGCCGGCGAGTCGCGCCGTGCTTGGCGCACCAGCGAAGGAGTTGTGAACCTTGAGCGACGCGGCACGCGCGTTATCATCCTTGAAGGCGTGCCGGCGAACGTGAGGGCGGATAAGCTGCTCAAGCAGATTTGGGGGCCGGCGCGCTGAGATCGCGGCTTGCGACATTTTGTAGAAGCTGCGGACAAGTCCTCAGCCCAGATCGGCGCTCTGGCCGATCTGATCAAGTTTGAATGGCTGTCACATCGGTTATCGCGCTGACGCGCGATGGGGCTGGGACAAGGCCTCTGCCCCTACGTCTGAGAGCCGGCTAACATTGGCTAAGGAGACGACATAAATGAATTTTCGCCACCTCTTTATCCCACGCTTATCCTTCGTCCTGCTATTGATCTTCAGCTTCAGCGGTGCGTTGCACGCGCAGGAGAGCTTCGATGTTAAGGCGCACTACACAAAGACCGAGCAACTGATCCCGATGCGCGACGGCGTTAAACTGTTCACGTCGATCTATGTCTCGAAGGACACGGCGCAAAAGTATCCGATTATGCTCATCCGCACGCCGTACACGGTCGCGCCTTACGGAACTGATGCGTACAAGGAGAACCTCGGCCCGTCGCCGGCGTTCGCGCGTGAGGGCTACATTTTCGTCTATCAGGATGTGCGCGGGCGTTGGTTGTCGGAGGGCGAATATGTCAACGTCAGGCCGCATCGAGCACAGAAGAGTGGGACCAAAGACATTGATGAGAGCACGGACACTTATGACACTGTTGAGTGGCTGCTGAAGAACGTGCCCAACCACAACGGGCGCGTCGGGATGTGGGGCATCTCGTATCCCGGCTTCTACGTCTCGGCCGGCATCATCGACTCGCACCCGGCGATCAAGGCCGCGTCGCCGCAAGCCCCCATTGCCGACTGGTTCATCGGTGACGACTTTCACCACAACGGCGCGCTGTTTCTGCCGCACGGCTTCAACTTCCTCGCCAGCTTTGGCCGCCCGCGCCCGAAGCCGACCACCCAAGCGCCGCCGCGCTTCGAGCACGGCACGCCCGACGGCTACAAGTTTTTCCTCGAAATGGGGCCGCTGAAGAACGCGAACGAAAGGTATTTCAAGGACGAGGTTGCGTTCTGGAACGAGATGATGGCGCACCCGAACTACGACGAGTATTGGCAGGCGCGGAATCTGCTGCCGCACTTGAAGAACGTCAAGACGGCGGTGATGACGGTCGGCGGCTGGTTCGACGCCGAAGATTTGTACGGCGCGCTGAAGACTTACGACTCCATTGAGCGGAAGAATCCGGGCATCTATAACGTCCTCGTGATGGGGCCATGGTTCCACGGCGGCTGGGCGCGCGGCGATGGCGAAGGCTTGGGTGACGTGCGCTTCGGGGCCAAGACGAGCGCTTTCTACCGCGATCAGATCGAGTTGCCGTTCTTCAACTTTCACCTCAAAGACAAAGGCGAGTTGAAACTGCCGGAGGCTTACGTCTTCAGAACCGGCGCGAACGTGTGGGAGCAACGCGCCGAGTGGCCGCCGAAGAACGCCGCTGCACAATCGCTCTACTTTCACGCGAACGGCCGACTCGCCCTGACGCCGCAAGGCGAAAGCGCGACGGCGTTCGACGAGTACATCAGCGATCCCAACAAGCCTGTGCCAGTCACTACCAAGACGGCCATCGGCATGACGCGCGAGTACATGGTTGAAGACCAACGCCACGCCGCAACGCGCCCCGATGTGCTCGTCTATCAGACCGATGCCCTGTCCGAGGACGTGACGATTGCCGGCCCCATCGTTGCCAACCTCTTCGTCTCGACGACGGGAACGGATTCGGATTTCGTCGTCAAACTGATCGATGTCTATCCCGACGACGCGCCGGACAACGAGCCGAATCCGTCGGACGTCAGGATGGCCGGCTACCAGATGCTGATTCGCGGCGAGCCGATGCGCGCGCGCTTCCGCAACAGTTTCACGAACCCTGAGCCGATGCGGCCGGGCGAGATTGAAAAGATCGAGTTCACGCTGCCCGACGCCTTCCACACTTTCAAGAAAGGGCACCGCGTCATGATCCAGATTCAGAGCACTTGGTTTCCGCTCGTGGATCGCAACCCGCAAAAGTTCGTGGACATCAACAAGGCTACCGAGGCTGATTTCCAGAAAGCGACGCAACGCCTCTACCACTCTCCGAAGTTCAGCTCTCAAGTGAGGGTCTTGACGGTCAAGTAATCGCTGGGAGCGTTAGATTTTTGCCTGCCAAGCGTGCTGCCGCACGCTTGCGGGCCGCCGCGCGTACTCAACCTTGTGTGAGCGCGTGCGATGCGGTTCGCGCTCTCGCACTAAATGGAGGTAAGAATCTAGCGCTCCCAGAGCGACAGGCAAGCTTTCTCCAAATCCAGCGCTTTTTGTCTTGCGCCGCGTTCTTGTGCTATTTTGAGTCATCTTTTGCTCTGAAAAACAATTTAAGAATAGTTGACGGCGAATTGCTCTCTTCCGAGATAGCAGACGCCTTGCTGGTTGCAAATCTGTGAAGCCATCTACTATACCGCAAGGCATTGAGGAGAATTCCAAGAGGAGTGCGGCTTTGATCGGCGAGAAGCGCACAACGAGGATGCGCGAGTTGGTTGACGACTTCAGGCGTCTCGCGGCGAAATTGCACCGCGGCGGGGGGCACGACAAGATCGAGCGGCAACATCAACAAGGGAAGCTGACCGCGCGTGAGCGGATCGCGCTGCTGCTCGATGCGGGCGCTTACGCGCAGGAGATCGGCCTCTTCGTCGCTTACGATCAATATGAAGGCGGCGCGCCGGCGGCGGGCGTTGTGACGCTCACCGGGCGCGTCGGCGGGCGCGAAGTCGTCGTCATCGCCAATGACGCGACGGTGAAAGCTGGTTCGTGGTGGCCGGAGACGATCAAGAAAATTTTGCGGGCACAGGAGATCGCGATGCGTTCGCGCGTGCCGATCATTTACCTTGTCGATTCGGCGGGCGTGAATTTGCCCTATCAGGGCGGCGTGTTTCCGGGGCAGTACGGCGCGGCGCGAATTTTTTATTACAACTCGATCATGCGCCGCTACCTGCACGTCCCGCAGATCGCGGCGGTGATGGGACCCTGCGTGGCGGGCGGAGCATACCTGCCGGCGCTCTCGGACATTATTGTGATGGTCGAAGGCACATCATTCATGGGCTTGGGCGGCGCGAATCTCGTCAAGGGCGCGACCGGGCAGACGATTGACAACGAAACGCTCGGCGGCGCGATCACGCACAATCAAATCTCCGGCGTCGCGCATTACCGCGTGGCGAACGACGAGGAATGCGTCGCGAAGATCAGAGAGTTTGTCTCGGAACTGCCGCTCACACAGTCGCGCTCTTTGCTGATGACTGAGAGCCGCGAACCGGCGCAACCCGAAACTGATCTCTACGAGTTGATCCCGGAAGATCATCGTCACCCGTATGACGCCCGCGCTGTGTTGCGTTGCATCATCGACGAAGGACACTTGGACGAGTTTCAAGCTGATTACGCCAAAGAAATGATCTGCGGCCATGCGCGCATTCGCGGCATCCAGATCGGCGTCATCGCGAACAATCGCGGTCTGCTGCGCTCGCCCGGCGGTGGCCCGCCGAAGTTCGGCGGCATCATTTACACGGACTCAGCCGAAAAGATCGCTTACTTCATCGACGTGTGCAACCGTCATCGCACGCCGTTAGTTTTCATACAAGACGTGTCGGGCTTCATGGTTGGAGCCGAGGCCGAGCATTCGGGCATCATCCGGGCGGGCGCGCGTTTCGTCGAAGCGATGGCGACGGCTTCCGTGCCGAAGATCGTTTTGACGATCAATCATGCTTCGGGCGCGGGCTACTACGCGATGGCCGGGCAGGGCTTCGATCCTGATTTCATTTTCACTTGGCCGACCGGCCGGATGGGCGTGATGGAAGGCGACTCGGCGGTGCAGGCGCTCTTCGGCACGCAACTCGATAAGTTGAAGCGCGAGGG
>JACCRA010000599.1 GCA_013813825.1 Pyrinomonadaceae bacterium
GTTCGGTGTCGCGGGCTTCGGCGCGGCGATGCTCGGCGCTTTGTGGGGCTATGACGGCTGGAACAACCTGACGCTCGTTGCCGGCGAGGTGAAGAATCCGCAACGCAACATTCCACTCGCGCTGATCGGCGGGACCATCTTCATCATCCTGCTCTATGTGTTTATTAACATCGCCTACTTCTACGTCCTGACGCCGACGGAGGTCGCCAGCGTCTCAGCCAACTCTTCCGTCGCGCGCGAGGTGGCGTTGCGGTTCGGCGGTCCTTTCGTGGTCAGCATGATCGCGGCGGCGCTGCTAGCCTCGTCGTTTGGGACGCTGCACACTTCAATCCTGACGGGCGCGCGCGTGCCTTACGCGATGGCACGCGACGGCCTGTTCTTCAAAAATCTTTCGCGTCTCAGTGCCCGGACGCGCGTGCCCGTCGGTGCGCTCGTCGTGCAAGGCATCTGGGCCGGCATCCTGACGCTCTCTGGCTCTTTTGACACGCTGACTGATTACGTCATCTTCGGCTCGTGGATTTTCTATGGACTGACGACCGCCTCGGTCTTTGTCTTCCGCCGCCGGATGCCCGACGCCGTGCGTCCCTACCGTGCGTGGGGCTACCCCGTGGTGCCGGTACTCTTCCTGCTGGTGACGGCCTTCCTGCTCATCAACACGCTCATCACGACGCCCGTGCAAGCAGTCATTGGTTTGCTCCTGATCGCGCTCGGCCTTCCCGTTTACTGGTACTGGTTCCATCGCGGGATGGTACACGTGGAAGAGAAATCTCCGTTCGGTGGCGACGACTGATCAAGCCTCAAATGCTAAACCACAAAGACACGACGTGACCGAAGAATCTTCTTCGCCTCTCTATGCCTTCGGAGTTTCCACTGACGGCTTGTTCGCCCGCGCCGCCAGTGCTTCGCGCGCCACTTCCTTGTCGTCGAAGTGGAAAACTTCCCGGTCAATGATTTGGTAATCCTCGTGGCCTTTGCCAGCGATCAAAACCACGTCTCCGCTTTTGGCTTCGGCGATGGCGCGGTGAATCGCCTCCCGCCGCTCCGCGATCTTCAGGTAGGGTCGATCTGAAGAGCGCAATCCGGCCTCAACATCTCGAAAAATCTGCTCCGGGTTTTCGGTGCGCGGGTTGTCGGAAGTCAGGATCACGATGTCGCTCAAAGAAGCGGCGGCCTCGCCCATCGGGGCGCGCTTCGAGCGGTCGCGGTCGCCGCCACAGCCGAAGACGGTGATCACGCGCCCGTCTCCAACGACATCGCGCGCCGTTCGCAGCACGTTTAAGAGCGCGTCGTCGGTGTGCGCGTAATCGACGACGACGGCGAAATCGCCCGCCGTGTGAGGCACGCGCTCGAAGCGGCCGGGCGCGCCGCCGCTCGTCTCAATCGCGTGGCTCACCGTCGCCAAGTCGTAGCCGAGCGCGAGGCCGGTGGCGGTGGTGGCGAGAATATTATAAATGTGTGGGGGACCAACGAGGGGCGAGCGCAGTCGCGCCGCGCCTTGCGGCGTGACAAGTTGAAAGCTGGTTCCTTCGAGCGTCACTTCAACCTCACGCGCCGTCACCTCCGCCGGCGACTTGAGCGCATAGCGAACGACGCGCGCCCCTTTACCTTCCATTTCGTTCGCCAGTTCGACGCCGTGCGCGTCGTCAATGTTAATAACGGAGGTGCGCGGCACGGAGCCGAGCCGCCCGTCGAAGAGGCGGCGCTTAGCGGACCAGTAATTCTCCATCGTCAAGTGATAATCGAGGTGATCGCGCGTCAGGTTCGAGAAGACCGCAACCGCGTAATCAAGGGCGTCGCAACGGTGAAAGTCCATCGCCTGCGACGAGCATTCCATCACGGCGACGCGACAGCCCGTCGTGACCGCGCGACGCAACAGCCGCTGCATGTCGGTGGCTTCGGGCGTCGTCCGGTCGGCCTTGAACCGCTCCAGCCCGACGACGTACTCCACCGTCCCGGTCATCGCCACCAATTCGCCCGCCGCTTCCGCCACCGCCGCGACGAGATAAGCGGTCGTCGTCTTCCCGTTGGTCCCCGTGATGCCGACCAGTTGCAACTCGCGCGAGGGGTGGCCGTGAACTTCCGCCGCCGCCAATGCCATCGCGCGCCGCACGTTTTCGACTCGCAGCCACGCCGCGCCGCCTACATCCGCCGGCCGCTCAAGCTCGGAGACGACGCCGACCGCTCCCTGCGCCAACACCTGCGGCACAAATCGGTGTGCGTCAAGCAGCGCCCCGCGCACCGCCGCGAAAAGAGTTCCGGCTCGCGCCTGCCGCGAATCATGCGTCACGTCCGCGATGACAATTGACGGATCTCCTTCCAATGTCGCGCCCGTCGCACGCGCCACATCGGCCAATGTGATTTGTTGTCTCTTAGTTTCAGTCATTCGTTTCTGCCCTCTGGCTTACACTTTAATGAAAATTTTCCGCCGGTACAGAATCGCCATCAGCCCCAGCCAGAGGAGGACGAACGTGATCGCGTAAAACAACGAAGCGTTGAGCGGCGCGGCCCACGAAGCGAAGAGGTGTTCGTGGATGAACACTTGAAGATTGCCCGGCGTGCCGTCCGCGCGTGGCATTTTCCAGAGCGTGAACAAGCGCGCGAGCACGCCTGAGAGGACGAAGACGGCGAGCGCGTTGACGCCGAAGATGACGAACGGCAGCGCCCAGCGCCGGTATTGTTTGATGTCGATCAGCCAGT
Organism: Pyrinomonadaceae bacterium; assembly: GCA_013813825.1. Lineage (GTDB taxonomy): Bacteria > Acidobacteriota > Blastocatellia > Pyrinomonadales > Pyrinomonadaceae > JACCRA01. The sequence continues at coordinate 2,698 of JACCRA010000599.1, forward strand.
AGCAAAAGGCGAGGAATTGCAGCGCCATCCCGGTGGTGAAGACGACGTAGGAACTGGTCCAGAGCGCCTTGTTGATCGGGAACCAATGCCCCCACGCCCAACCGAGGACGACGCCCGTAGCCCCCGCCACGAACAGCCCCGCGACTTTTTCCATGTCACCGCGCCGCCCGCGCAGCCAGTGGCCGGCGAGGACGCCGCAGAGCGTCGTGGCAATCGCCGGGATGGTGCTCAGCAAGCCTTCGGGATCGTAAATCTTTCCGCCTTTCCAGATATGCGCGCCTAAAATTTTACGGTCGATGAAGGCGGCGATGCTCCCCTCTTTGCTGTAGTCGCCCGGCAAGTATCCCGGCGTCGGCACGAAACGCATCACGAGCCAGTAACCGACAAGCAACGCGGCGACAATACCTAACTGCTTCCGCCAATCGGTGTTCAGGAAAATGAGCGCCGTGAAAAAGTAACAGATGGCGATGCGCGGCAACACGCCGAGAAGGCGGACGGCCGAAAGATCAATGGGTTGGAAGTTAGAAAAATCTTTGACGAAGGGGAACGTGGCGAGAAACAAACCGAGCGCGAAAATGATCAGCGAGCGTCTGACGATTTTCAGGTATAGATCGCGCTGTCTGCCGCCTTGCTCCACCCGGCGCGCGAAGGCCAGCGTGATCGAGACGCCGACGATGAATAGAAAGAACGGGAAGATAAGATCGGTCGGCGTCCAGCCATGCCACGCGGCGTGTTCCAGCGGATCAT
>JACCRA010000617.1 GCA_013813825.1 Pyrinomonadaceae bacterium
GGGAGTGGTTACGCAGATCGGCATCGAAGATTTCGCGAAAGTCGAGTTGAAGGTCGGTCAAGTCTTGACGGCCGAGCGCGTGCCGAAGTCGGACAAGCTGCTGCGCTTTACAGTTGATCTCGGCGAGGCCGTGTCGCGCCAGATTCTCGCCGGCATCGCCGAGCACTACGAGCCGGAAAAACTCGTCGGGCGCAAGATCGTCGTGGTGTCGAATTTGAAGCCCCGCAAGCTGCGCGGTTTCGAGTCGCAAGGCATGGTGCTGGCGGCGTCAGTCGGCGAGGAAGGCACTCCGGTACTTGCGACTTTCACGGAAGATGTTCCGAACGGAGCAAAGCTGAAATAAGGTGTCCGGTGTCAGATGTCGGGTGTCGGTGAAAACTGATTTCCCTGACACCCGACACCTGACACCCGCCACCCGCCATGCTTTTCGTTGATTCGCACGCACACATCGATGGGCCGGAATACGACGGCGACCGCGACGACATGATCGCGCGGGCGGGTGCTGCCGGGGTGCGCGCCATTCTCAACGTCGGGACAGGCGATCCACATGAGGGCAACTTCGAGCGGGCGGTGGCGCTCGCCGAACAATATGAGCAGGTCTTTGCGGGGGTCGGCGTTCACCCGCACGATGCAAAACTCTACGACGAAGAGGCGGAAAACTTGTTGTTGTCTTTGATGAATCACCCGCGCGTGGTCGCATGGGGCGAGATCGGTCTTGACTATCATTACGATCACTCACTGCGAGAGACGCAGCGCGAAGTTTTCCGCCGCCAACTCGTTTGCGCCCGCGCCGCGCGGAAGCCGGTGATCATTCATTCGCGTGCGGCGGACGATGAAACGGTCGAGATTTTGCGCGACGAGTGGAGCGGCGCGGAAGGGGGCGGCGTCATGCATTGCTTCGGTGGTGATCTCGAAATGGCCGCGAGTGTTTTGCCGCTCGGCTTCTACATCTCGTTTGCGGGCAACGTCACTTTCAAAAAGGCCGAGGCTTTGCGCGAAGTCGCGCAAAGTGTTCCCCTCGACAGGCTGTTGGTGGAAACCGACTGCCCGTTCCTCACGCCGGTGCCCTATCGTGGTCGCCGTAACGAGCCGGCCCGCGTGGTCGAGACCGCACGCTGCCTCGCCGACCTGCGCGGGATGGACGCGGCGGAATTCGGGCGCGTCACGTCGCAAAACTTCGCCCGCCTGTTCCGAATTGAACTGGCTTAGAGTGTGACTGAGGGTGGGTTGTTGTCACAGCGCCACCGCTGCTGCCGGGCATCTAATCCGTCCATGAATGCGGAAGCGGTGATTTTTAAGTATCGTCAAGGGCGTGGGTGAACCGGATGTGGCTTTGGTCCCCCCATGTGTGCAGTCTCCACTCGCCGTCCGCCTCACGCGCGATGCAGTTCAATCCGGCATTCCACAATTTCGCCTTGCGCGGCGCGTCCAGAGGGATGTCGAACACGAACCTGAACCAACTGTCGATCACCCCGCCGTGCGTGACGACGGCGATGCTTTGTCCCGCGTGTCGTGTCGATAAGTTTTGGAGACAAACGATTGAGCGCGCGTAAAGTTGTCGGAGGCTTTCGCCTTCGGGGATGACGTAATCGACTGCGCTGGCTTGGTAGCAATCGTATTCGAGCGGGTGTTGTTCTCTGATTTGGTCGTCGGTTAAGCCCTGAAAGATGCCGAAATTTCTTTCGCGTAAGTTGAAGTCGAGCAAGATTTCGTGCCCGGTGCGCGCGGCGATGAGCTTCGCGGTCTGATGCGCCCGGTCAAGGTCGCTGCTGTAAAGATGCGTGAAAATTTCTTCCGACAAGCGGAGCGCGATGGCTTCCGATTGCCGGATGCCAGTCGCCGTCAAAGGGCTGTCGCAGTGACCTTGTTTTCTGCCTGATTTGTTCCAGACAGTTTCGCCGTGACGGACGATCAACAGTTTGGTCGCCTTCGTAGTGTCGCCTCGTTTCAGATTCATCGTCGAAGGTTCGTCAGCCTCTCCGCTTGTCCGCCAGCTTCATGCTTAACATGATGGTCCGCATTACGTTCTCCGCGCACTTGGCG
>JACCRA010000619.1 GCA_013813825.1 Pyrinomonadaceae bacterium
AGCAAGCTCACCGCCCTATCCATCACATCCCAAGAAGGTAGTTGCGTTTTCCAAGCAAGCCTCATATCAGCAAGATCAGCCAATGCCTGCGCTTGATCGTAACCTAGCGGCTCCAGCTTACGGGAAGCCGCAATATATTCGCAGGCGACCTGCCACAACAGCACTCCATCCATGAGGGATGAGAGTAATGCTGTGGCTACTGCTTGCTTGTGCGGATCGCGCGGGTCGCGTGCGTAGATGAGGACGTTCGTATCAACTGCGTTCATGTAGCTCCTCGCGGGTGAAACGACGTGGCGCATCGGCGGGGATCGGATTCGCGCGCATTCGCTCAACCATCCGCTCAAGGATGCGCTTTCGCTCCTCCGGGTCGGTCACTGGCGGTGGCAGCGTGCGCGGTCTCTCGATCACTAATTCCACCTCCGAGTTTTCGGGCAAGTCGCAAGGCGCTTGCGGAATAAACGCGCCACCCTGATAGATCGCTCTTAATCTTTGTGACATATAGCTGGCTCCTTTCACTCACACATTCTACACCGTCACGGCCTCGCGGTACTCGCCCCAGACGCGGCGCAGGCGGTGGCTGATCTCGCCGACAGTGGCGTGTGACTCGATGGCGGCGAGGATGCGTGGGAGTAAGTTCTCGGTGCCGCGCGCGGCCTCTTCGAGTTGTGTGAGAACGGATTCGGTGGCGTGGTTGTCGCGGCGCTCGCGCAAAGCGCGAAGGCGCTCGATCTGGGCGTGCTCGATGGCCGGATCGATGCGGAGGAGCGGGGGCGTAGTCTCTTCTTCGATCTGAAAGCGGTTGACGCCGACGACGACCGCCTCTTGCGTCTCGACGGCGCGTTGATAATCGTAGGCCGCCTCTTGGATCTCGCGTTGGACATAGCCGGATTCGATGGCGCGAAGCATCCCGCCGAGGTGGTCGATCTTGTCGATGTAGTCGGCGGCGCGGCGTTCGATCTCGTCCGTTAAATATTCGATGGCGTAGGAGCCGGCGAGCGGGTCGGCGGTGTCGGCGATGCCGGATTCGTGCGCGAGCACCTGCTGCGTGCGAAGCGCGATGCGGGCGGCCTGTTCGGTGGGGAGCGCGAGGGCTTCGTCGAAGCCGTTGGTGTGCAGGCTTTGCGTGCCGCCGAGCACGGCGGCGAGGGCTTGAATCGTCGTGCGGACGATGTTGACTTCGGGCTGCTGCGCGGTCAAGGTCGAGCCGGCGGTCTGCGTGTGAAAGCGGAGCATCAGCGAACGCGGATCGCGCGCCCCGAACCGCTCGCTCATCAACCGCGCCCACAAGCGGCGGGCGGCGCGGAATTTGGCGATCTCTTCCAAGAGGTTGCTGTGCGCGTTGAAGAAGAAGGAGAGACGCGGCGCGAAGTCGTCAACTTGCAAGCCGGCGCTGATGGCCGCGTCGGTATAGGCGACGGCGTCGGCGAGCGTGAAGGCGACTTCCTGCGCGGCGGTCGAGCCGGCCTCGCGGATGTGGTAGCCCGAAATCGAGATCGTGTTCCACTTCGGCACTGCTCCGGCGCAGTAGGCAAAGGTGTCGGTAACGAGGCGCAAGGAAGGCGCGGGCGGGTAGATGTAAGTTCCGCGCGCGATGTACTCCTTCAGAATGTCGTTCTGGATCGTGCCGTTCAGTTTCTCAAGCGTGACGCCCTGCTTTTTGGCGACGGCGATGTAGAGGCACAACAGCGTCGAGGCCGTCGCGTTGATCGTCATCGAGGTCGAGACGGTATCGAGCGGGATACCGTCGAAGAGCCGCTGCATGTCATCGAGCGAGTCAATCGCGACGCCGACTTTGCCGACCTCGCCGGCGGCCAATGGATCGTCGGAGTCGAGGCCGATCTGCGTCGGCAAATCGAAAGCAACGGACAATCCGGTGGTCCCCTGAGCGAGCAGGTATTTGTAACGCGCGTTCGATTCTTCGGCAGTCGCGAAGCCTGCATACTGGCGCATCGTCCAGAAGCGCCCGCGATACATATTTGAGCGGACCCCGCGCGTGTACGGATATTCGCCCGGCGCTCCTAAATCTTTCGCGTAATCGACAGTTTCAGTATTCGATGGGTTGAAGTCGTTTGGCAGTTCGATGCCGGAGGAAGTCGCGAAGCGCGCCCGGCGCTCGGCATCAGTTTTCGTACTCATAAAATGTCGGCCTCGTCGGTGTGGGTGATGCGAGGCTCACGCTAACACACGGCACACAGGCGTCGCAACGCGGGTTTCAGACACGGCGGAAGGCCGCCAGCCCGACCGTCAAAAGCAAGGATGAAGAAGAGATTGAATGGGCAGGTCTTCATTCCGCGTTCCGCCTTCCGCCTTCGGCCTTCCGCCTTGCTTTTGACGGTCGGGCTTCCGCCGTCATCACGTCGTCCGTGTAACAGTTGACCGATCAAGTCTGGCTCGCGTAGCATCGCAGCCAGAAAGCATTGCAATCCACGACAGCACAGCGGAGCTTGATTTTGGAGATCAACGACGACGCCAAAGAGATCGTGCAGACGCTCGGCGAGGCCATCAACCGCGCGGTCGAGCGGTCGCCCGAAGTGGCCGACGCCATCGCGCACCTGCGCGCCGCCGGATACGAGATGGAACTGACGCTGAAACTCGAAATCGGTCTGCGCGAGTGCGAAGACGCAGCGGACAGGGATGACGAAACCGCAGCGACGGAAGAGACGCGGCTGGAACTGACCGCCGAGGATCGGCGCACGCTTCGCAGCATGAAGATTCGCTTCGACGATGTGGAGTGAGGGACGAAAAAGAGAGGTGGTCGGACGGATGTTAAAGCTCCTGCTCTACGTTTTTTTGCTGCTCGTCGGTCTGTTTGGTTTGCTCCTGTTCGTCACCGGGCTGTTGGCGACAATCAGCGGGGTGAGCATCGTGCTGCCGGGACTCGGTCTGATTGTGGCCGGCCCGGTCTTCTTAATCCTCGGACTGCTGATCATCCTCGGCGTCGGCCTCGCTCTCAGATCACTCAGCCCGCGTCGCAACCTGCCCTGAGTTAGCATCCGCAGCAAGCAGTTTTGTGCGACGGAGACTGCTTTGCCAGCCACGCGGCGCGTGTGCTATCTTCCCACACTTAAGTTCCCACTGGTTTTTTCGCCTGAGATACACTAACAGAGGAGTTTACCTAAGAAGAGCTATGTCCACGCCTAACGAAAATACGATTGGCAACGGCCACCACAACGGCAAGGTCGTGCAG
>JACCRA010000650.1 GCA_013813825.1 Pyrinomonadaceae bacterium
TGCTCCTGACTGTGTGGTGACACTCGCTTCGCCGGACAGATTAAAAATTCAGAGAGGCGTCAAACGCACATTCTATCGCGAAGCCAGCGCTCAAGAGAAACGTCACTTCCGCCCATCCTTAATCAAACGACCTGACCAGCTTACCGATCAGCAGGAACACGATAGCCAGCCCGAACATGACGACCATGATCTTTTTGTTGGGCTTGCCGTATTTGATCTGCCACGCGCCCCCGACCACGCTGGCGAGGCCGATCGAAATCACGAGACCGAAGATGCCGAAGATAAACGCGGCGTCTTCCGGCCCGCCGGTGAACCGGGTGGTCGCCCCCGGCTCTCCCGTCCGCGACATAATCCCCCCGATCACGACGGTGAGCGCGCCCATAAAGACGACGAGCAATCCTCCCAATGCCACCAGCGCCCACCCCAGCCGCCGCACAGTCTTAGCGGAGCGAAGTGGTTGCCCGCAGCGAGGACATTGAGACAGCGGCTCGCCGGTCTCGAAGTCGCACCGATAGCAACTGCTTATCTCATTCATCATTCATACCTCCTGCGTGCGAGGCGTCGATTGCAGCGAATTGCGAATGAACTGGCTCGTCAGGCAAGAGGCGGCCTGTGTTACCGCCAGTTGCCGATCAGGATGAACGGTGCCCAGTAATACGGGTGCGCGTAAGGGGCTTGCGGGTTGCGGACGAAACGTCCCGGCGTGGCGCTCGCACCGGCCGCCCCGGCGGCGTCCAGTTGCATCTTGATGCCGCGCTCTTCGCCGCCCGCTGCCGCTGCTTTGAGTTCGCCGCGCAGCAGCGAGAGTTGCGACCGGCGCAGGGCTTCGGCCTTGAGCATTCCGGCTTGGGCGTTACGGACGCGATAGAAGTCTTGCATCATCAGCCGCGTGCTGGCATCGGCCACCGGCCAGAGGCTGGCGATGACGGCCTTTGCGCCTTGCCGTTGCGCCATCACCGCGAAGCCCTCGACTTCCTTGCCGTCCGCGCCTGCTGCGCCGCTCGACGCCGTGTTGCAGGCCGAGAGTGTCAGCAACTCGACGCCGCCGAAGATGTTCGGCAAAGTTTTGATCTCGGCCAACGACAGGTGGCTGCCGTCGCCGAGCAGCAGGAAGGAGTTGGTCTCGTTGCCGGGATTGAACTGGAAGTGGCTGGCGATGTGGACGACCGGATACCTCTGCCGCAGGCCCGCCTGCATCGTCGCTCCGGTGAACGCCTCGTCGAGCATCACCCTGCCGGGCAGCACGCCCGCGTCAGCGCCGTTTGCGCTCTCTTCACGGATGATCCCGTTTATCTCTTCCACGACGGCGGGCAAGGCGCTGAAACCCTCCTTTGCCTTCGACACGCCAAAACCTAAACCCCTCCATCCGGCGCTCGGCGTGTCTTTCAAACGGCTGTTGCTGGCCGGCGTGAAGATGACGTTGCGGTAGCGCTCGACCATGTACCGCTCGCCATCGTGCAGCGCCGCGATGGGGATGTAACGCAGCACGCTGTCCAGCGACCACATCAACGTCTCGGCCCGCGCGCCCTGCAAGTCTTTCGCAAAGGGACCAATTAGAATGCCGTACAACTCCCGCGCCAACGGCAGCGGATCGCGCTTCGGGTCTTCCAACACCTCGCGGAAGGCGAACACCTTGCGATAGAGATCGGCGGCCTTGATCGGATACTCATAAGCCTTCTGCACGTCTGGGGTGACGAGAATCACCCGATACTTCTCTTCCCCAACTACTGTGTAGAGCGCGACCGCGCCCGATTCCAACTCCTGCAAATCCTCCATCAAGCCTTGCGACTCACGTAACTGAAAGACCTTCTCGCCGCCCTGCTTCGCTCCGGCCAACTCCTCCGCCAGCTTGTCGAGAAACTGCTGGAAAGCTGCGTTCGCCGACTGTAGTTTGGCTTCAAGCTCCTTCAACCGCTCATCTTCCGCCAGAGTCCGCGACTTTTTGGCACGCAACTCGCCCCACTCTCTTCCAACTGCCGTCACTTGATCGGCAATCTCTCGGTAACGCTTATCCCACTCTGCTTCTTCCGGCGTCAGGTCAGCGCGCTTGGTTAATGACAGCCCCTCTTTACTATCGCGGCGCACAAACTCGAAGTATTCCTCTTCTTTGAGCAAACCGAGGACTTGCTGTGCTTCGGGCAAGCGGCCTTCAGAGATGAGAATGTCCGCCAATTCACGGTAGGTAGCTTCTTTGGACTTGAGAAAGCTCTTTCGTAATTCTTCATCTAACGCTTGAATGCCTGCCCTGATTTTTTGATATGTATTTACCGCTTGCTTGCCATAGAAGATGGCTAAGCGTGGCTTGCCGAGAGCCTTCCAAGTTGACATCAAACCACCAAGAGAAGAGCCTTCTTCCTTGCGGCTTTTCAGTTCCCGGTTGATTGCCAACGACCGCTCAAAATAATCAACCGATTTGTCGTACCGCCCCAAGAACTGATGAGCCGTTCCCAAGTTGTTGAGCGTGATCGCCTCGTCGAATCGATTCTTTAACTCTCGATGCGCTACGAGAGCGAGGCTTAGGTTCTCGATGGCCTTGTCATACTGTCTAAGCCCGTAATAAGTCGCGCCCAAGCTGTCGAGGATGATGCTCTCAGCATACCGATGTTTCGTCTTACGGGCGAGAGTCGAAGCATGCTTCAAATACTTGAGAGCTTTATCATACTGAGCAAGAAGTCTATAAGCCT
>JACCRA010000651.1 GCA_013813825.1 Pyrinomonadaceae bacterium
TTCGGACGAGCTGGAAAAAGCAGAGCGTGACATGGAAGCATGGGTCGAGAGGGATCGAAAGCGGTTCGCCGAAGAACAAAAGAAACTCAAGTGAAAGCAATGGCGGGAATGAAGGCCAAAGGCCAAAGGCCAAAGGCCAAAGGCCAAAATATAGAAAGCGGGCCTGAGAGCGTCGTGCCTCAGTGGCGGACGTTCTGCCGCATTGCCGGTGCTTGTCAAAATCTTTCAGCCGCTCCTTTCTTTCGACCGCTGATCATCCTTTTGCCTTTTGCCTTTTACCTTTTGCCTTTTGCCTTAACGGCGTTTGGTCAAAAAGGAGATGACAAGCTGACGCCGCCTAATCTGCATCAGTGGGGTGCGGTGACGCTGTTCCACGGGTTGCCGTCGGATCGCGTGCGCGCCATCGCGCAGGGGCCGGACGGGGCGATGTGGTTCGGGACGGAGAACGGGCTGGCGAAGTATGACGGGCGGCGGACGCAGACCGTGGCGCTGGAAGGCTTGGCCGCAACGCGCGTGCTGGCATTGCAGTTCGACGCGGACGGCGCGTTGTGGGTCGGGACCGACGCGGGCGCGGCGCGGCTCAAGGAAGATCAGTGGCAAGTGATCGCGGAGACACAAGGCCAGGCGGTCAACGCCATCCTCACCACGACGGAGCGGGGACGCGCTCTGCTGGCGACAGCGGGCGGGCGACTTTACGACTGCCGCGTGACTGAGACGGAAGCGACAATCGACCGCTTGTCCGCGACGGCGGATTCGGGCGCGGCGGCAGAAGAAGGGGCGGGAGAGCGGAAGCAAGCAATCAACGTGCAGCCTCTGCCGGAGAAGGCACTCATGAGCGCGGGCGCGGAGCAGCAACCGACGGCGGGGCCGCTGACGTTGACGAGTCTCACACGCGGCGCGGACGGCACGCTCTACGCGGGCGCGGAGGGCCGGGGCGTGCTGGCTTTCGCGGGCGGCGCGGTGCGCGAGGTGACGAGCAGGCCGCGCGCTTATTTCGTCACGGCGTTGGAGTACGACGCGCGGGGCGTGCTGTGGATCGGGGCGCGGGCCGGAAAAGGTCAGGACAGCGGGTTGTACGAAGCGCGCGACGTGGGGCGGCCGATCAAGACGGGAAGCGGAATCGGAAAAGTGAATGCGCTCCGGCGCGGGGCGGGCGGCGAGTTGTGGGTCGGCACCGACGGGCAAGGGGCGTTGCGCCTGCGAGACGGGCAGATCGAGGAGCGTTTGACGTTCGAGGGCACGGCGGGCGGCTTGCGCTCGAATCATGTGCTGACGATCTTTGTGGATCGGGAGGAAGTCGTCTGGTTCGGCACGGAGCGGGGCGTCTGCCGCTTTGATCCGCACGCCGCGCGCAACGAGCGCGTCGCGGAGGACGCGGAGAGCAATTTCGTCCGCGTGCTGCTGCAAACGAAAAGCGGCGAACTGCTGGGGGGGACCAATCGCGGCCTGTTCGTCTATGAACAGGAGCCGGGAGCGTGGCGGCAAATTGAGGAACTGGGGCGGCAGACGATCTACGCGCTGGCCGAAGACGCGCGCGGGCGTCTGCTGGTCGGCACTGCGGGCGGTCTCTACGCGGGTTCAACTTCATCGCCTCCGGTAGCGAGTGAGGCTGACGACAACAACAGGGAAGCGTCCGCCCCAGAGCCGGCCACCACCAACAATCGCGGCGGCGCGGCTGCCGGCGTGCGCGCGATCAGCGTTTTTCAGGGACAGACTTACATCGCCGTCTATGGGCGCGGCGTCGAGCGGTTGGACGGCGAACGCCGCGCACTGGTCTGGCCGCTGGCGGACGCGAATCGTGATGAGAGCTTAACTGAGGTGACGGCGCTTCACGCCGACGGCCCCAACCGCCTCTGGATCGGGACGGCGCGCGCGGGCGTCTTTCTCTACGAGGGGGGACGAGTCTCTCCGGCGGCGGGCGCGCTGGACGGATTGCGCGGGAACGGCGTGTGGGCGATAGACGGAAGCATGGGCGGCAGCGGTGGCGACAATAATGATGGCGGAAGGGCGCTGTGGTTCGCCACCGCGAAAGGCGTGTATGCGTTGCAGGGCGCGAAGCTGTCAGAGGCCGCGCCCGGCGTCGAGGCGCGCGACGTGTCGGCGGACGAATCTCTCGATGGAGGCGAGCCGGCCGCGTGGTGCGCGACTGCCAACGGACTGTTGCGCGTCTCGCTCAACCGGGAGCTTGGTCCCCTCGTCTCGCGTCTCGACGTGGAGCAAGGGCTATCGTCCGCCAACGATTTCGCCGTCCTGCGTGTGCGCGCGAACGCGGAGGG
>JACCRA010000695.1 GCA_013813825.1 Pyrinomonadaceae bacterium
GCTGAGAGTCGCCGCACCGGCCGTTTCTCTCTAGCTTGATCGAGTCTTAGTCCGTGAAGATTTGCTCGACGTTGATGCGTAACGCTGGAAGGACCACCGAGACAATCATCTCGCCGCGTTGTAAAGATACGAACTTCGGCATACTTGCCGCCTGCCGGCACTCTCACTTCGCCACGCTGCCCCGCTTCATCCACCAGCCACAATTCCCGCACGCCGAGCGCCGCATAAGTGTCAGCCTTCGTGTTGCGATGTGCTAATCCGAGACATCATGTCTCCCTCCATGTAAAAACGCGACAATGATCAATTGACCGCTTCCGAAGCGTCGTTCGGTCCCTGCGCGTGGCGGGCGTCGATGATGGTCAGCGGCTGCTCATCGAAGAGCGTCGAGTCGATCAGCGTCTGTACCCAGTATTGACCCGGCGCGGGAAAGGTGACGTTGACGAAGAAACTGATGTTATCGGCGAAGCCGCCGGAAGCGACCTCGAAGCGCGTCGGTTGTGAAACGACGACGGCTTGCCGCTTATCCGGCGCGAGAATGCGGACTTCCGAGAGGTGCGTGCCCTCGCCCTGCCAGTGGTTGAGGACCGCGAACTTGATCAGTGAGATAGGCAACTGCTGCACCATGATGTTTTGAAACACGCCCATTAGCGACAGCTTGTTGCCGGCTTCGAGCCGCACGTCGTCGCAGAAGATGGTATAGATAAGATTCAGTTTATCGAATTGTTCGGCTGATTTCATACTTAGAAATTCACTCCCCATAGCTTTCAAAGCTGATTGAAACGAATCCTGTCATCGCGACAGGTTGACCGTCTTTCAACATTGGCTTAAACGTCCATTGGTTGATTACATCTTTGACTAAGCGGTTGCCCCTTCTGATCAAGCGGCAAAGTTGAAACGTCGCCGCAACTCTTATCTTCCAGAGGCCAAGTTTTCGGCGTCTGTTTCCGGTTGTTCGCGCCTATTACAGAGGTTGCCTACCAGCACCACCAACAAACTCACGCGCGCTCTGTGGCTCAGAGATAATTTCAATCCAACATCTCCTTGAACTGCTCCTCATCAATCACTTGTACGCCGAGCGCGCGGGCTTTGTCCAACTTGGAGCCGGCGTCGTCGCCCGCAACTACGTAATCAGTTTTCTTGCTGACGGAGGAACTGACACGGCCGCCACGCACTTCGATGAGCGTCGCGGCCTCGTCGCGCGTCAGGGTTTCGAGTTTGCCGGTGAGGACGAAGGTAAGATTGGCGAATTTTTCGTCGCGCGTCTCATTGGCCTCCCCCCCCGCCAGTTCAGTCTTGATGCCCGCCGCGCGGAGGCGTTCGCAGAGCGCGAGGTTGCCCGCATCGTCGAACCAATCGCGCACGCTCTGGGCCACGGTCAAGCCGATTTCGGGGATGGCGTCGAGTTCTTCAATTGTCGCCCGGCTCAGGTTATCGAGCGAGCGAAAGTGGCGCGCGAGGATGCCGGCCGTGCGTTCGCCGACATGGCGGATATCGAGGCCGAAGAGCAGTGCTGTTAATCCGCGCTCTTTGCTGGCTTCGATCTGCGCCATCAGATTCGCGGCGGACTTTTCGGCCTTCCGCTCCAGCCCGGCGATCTGCTCCGGCGTTAGCGAATACAGGTCCGCGTAATCGCGCGCCATCTGCTTCTCGATCAGTTGCTCGGCCAGCGCCTCGCCCAAGCCTTCGATCCGCATCGCGCGGCGCGAAGCGAAGTGCAGCAATTGCGCCTTCAGTTGCGCCGGACAGTCGGCGGCGACGCAACGCGAGACGACTTCGCCCTCCGGCCGCGACACCAATCCGCCGCAGACCGGGCACTGGCGCGGCATCTCGAAAACTTGCTCCGCGCCTGTCCGCTTCGCGTGGACGACTTGCAAAATTTTCGGAATGATCTCGCCGCTCTTCTCGATCAATACCCAATCGCCGAGGCGCACGTCGAGCCGCTTGATCTCGTCTTCGTTATGCAAGGTGGCGCGCGCGACCGTGGTGCCCGCAAGCTGCACCGGCTCAAGGATAGCGACGGGCGTCAGCGCGCCGGTGCGCCCGACTTGCACGATGATGTCGTGTACTTGCGTCGTCGCCTGCCGCGCCGGGTACTTGTAGGCGATGGCCCAGCGCGGCGATTTGTTCGTCGCGCCGAACTCCTCCTGCAAAGCAGTGGAGTTGACTTTAACAACCACGCCGTCGATCTCGTAAGCGAGTTGGTCGCGTTCAGTTTCCATTTTGTTGCAGAAGGCGATCACTTCTTCCACCGTCGGGCACAGAGCGCGCGGGCTGACGCGAAAACCCGCGCCGGCCAGCCATTCAAGCGCCTCCCAGTGCGACGCGAACGGTTTGCGATCTTCGGCGGCGAACACGTCATAAGCGAAGAGATCGAGCCGGCGCGCATGGACGATCCGCGAATCGTGCTGGCGAATAGTGCCGGCGGCGGCGTTGCGCGGGTTGGCGAAGCGCGTCCGCTCGGCCTCGTCCTGTTCGGCGTTGAGGCGCTCGAAATTTTTGCGCGAAAGGTAAGCCTCGCCGCGCACTTCCAGTTCCGCCGCGCCAGCTTCCCTAAATTTGAGAGGGATGCTTTTGATCGTCCGCACGTTTTGCGTCACGTCCTCGCCGCGCCGCCCGTCGCCGCGGGTTACGCCGCGCGCCAGCACGCCGTCTTGATAATGCAGCGAGATTGAGAGACCGTCGATCTTCAACTCGGCGACGTACTCCAAGCGGCGATTGTCGGCGAGGCGGCGGCAGCGTTCATCGAAAGCGCGCAAATCTTCGAGGTTATAACTGTTGTCGAGCGAAAGCATGGGGCGGTGGTGGACATACTCCGCGAAGCCCTCAGCCGGACGCCCGCCAACACGCTGCGTCGGGCTATCCGGCGTCACCAATTCCGGGTGCTGCTCTTCGAGTTGCTGCAAGCGTCGGAGCAACGCGTCGTATTCAGCGTCGGAAATTTCCGGGCTGTCGCGGACGTAGTACAACTCTTCGTGCCGGCGCAACTCGTCGCGCAACCGCCCGACTTCCCGCCCCAAGTCAGTCGTGTCGAAAGGCAATGTCGCCATGATGGTCTCTGCGTCGATAAAAGATGAGGTGTAAGCTTTCAGCCGTCAGCTTTCAGCTTTCAGCGAACACAAAGTCATCGCTTGCATCGGCGCTCCGGAGACCCGAAGCGGAAGATGAAAGAATAGCATCACACCTGATTGGCTGACCGCTGACTGCTGACGGCTGAACGCTTACGATGAGGTTAATCGTTAGCGCACTTGCCATACCTTGTCAAACCAGCCGCCGTGTGCAAAAGTCCACGATTGAGGAGACTATTAAATGAGTGCTCAAATGAACCGCCAGTGGCGACTGGCCGCGCGTCCCGTCGGGAATAT
>JACCRA010000748.1 GCA_013813825.1 Pyrinomonadaceae bacterium
CCGGGAGTCTTCCGCGCGGTAATCCTGATTCGTGAGCGCGTAGTAGAGCAACGGATTTCCGTTGACGAGTCGTTCCTCTTGCAAAGTCATACCGAGCTTTTCGAGCACGCCGCCCGAAATGACATGAGGCTTGTCAGCCGTCGCCATGACTCACGCCACTTTGAGGCGGTCAAATAAGTTGTTCGGCGGAGCGCTGGATGTACCACGCTCTTCCAATCTATTTATGAGCAGTTATAACAAGCGTCAGAACCCGAAACCGCAAAATTACTACAATGACGGCAGCGGGTCTTACGAGAGCTTAGGCCGGTGAGACCTTCTCTTTTCGCATTTGGACATTCAACCTGCTGTAGTTGAGAATCCGTTACGTTACTTCTTTCCACATGAGGAGTGCCACCAAGATAGCGGCTTATCGCTTCCTGTTTTCTGCGCTCAATTCTAGCTGTCTCCGCCTTAATCTCGGCTTCTCTTTCACGCCTAGCTATTTGTGCAAGGCTTCGCTTCTTTGCAATTTCAGCCTTCTTCACGGCTTTCTGGTCAAAGTGCTTTTGTATTGTTTCCCTGACCGTTTTCTCAATCAAAGATTTCAGCGCAGCAGAATTGACGCGAATATGATTGACGAGACTATTTGCTTCAGCCTGTTTCGCTTTTATCTCGCTCTGCTTTTTTCTAGCCTGATCTAGCTCTTTAATCCGGTGCTTGACCCTATGCTGTAACCAAGAGGCGCGCGGCATACGGCGGAAATTCAACTCATGCATGACAGTATGGAGGGAATCTAGCGAATCCCAACTATTCTTTACGACTGCTCCAAGCTCACCAATGCTGCTTTTGAAGTATAGCCTGTCATTCATCTGTCTTATCCTTAATTCGGTAGGTCTTGAGGTCTCTGGAAGGATTGAGGTGTGTCTAGCTGTCACCACTGACAACTAATTTGGACATTAAACTTGCTTACAGTCTATGTCAAGCGAAGCCGCCGAACATGTATTGAAGAATGCATTGTGCGCTTTCCGTCGCCAGCCCCTGCCCCCGGTGCGACGGCGCTATGGAGAACAGCAGGTCGGGATGGATGACAGTCTCACACAGGCCACTGACGCCGCGAAATTCGCCGTCAGTGCGGTCGGCCAGAAGCCACAGGCCATAGCCGGCTTGTTGAAAAGAAGCGACACTCGCTATCACAAACTTCTCGACCGTTTCTCGATCAATCACCCGGTCGTCAAACAGGTAGCGCCTGACTGCCGGCTCCGTCCAATGGCCTAAGAGCAACTCAACATCCGTATCGGTGCAAGGTCGGAGTTCGAGACGTGCTGATTGCAGCAGGTATTCCATGACTCAACTTACAACATCCTTCGTAATCAAGCTCTCCCCGCTGGCTTATCCCAGCCGCTTGACGATCACGAGCGTGATATCGTCCACCGAATCCGTTCCTTGTGCGAACTTCGTTAAGGCGGATTCGATCTTGTCGCGGATGCTGGCGGCGGAGGATTCGAGGTTGCGGGAGACCACGTCGTAGAGACGCAGGGGGCCGAACTCTTCGCCAGCGATGTTTTGGGTTTCGGTGACGCCGTCGGAGTAGATGACGAGCGAATCGCCGGGCTGCAACTGCGTGCGGCCTTCGCGATAGGCGAAGTCGGGCATGATCCCTAAAGGGATACCGCCCGCGCCGAGTTGTTCCATCGTGCCGCCGGAATGGGCGATGATCGGCGGGTTGTGGCCGGCGTTCAAAAACGTCAGCACGCCGGTCTTCGGATCAAGTTTAGCGAAGAAGAGGGTGACGAAGCGGTTCGCGGGAATCGTCTCGGCGAGGTAGCGGTTGACGATTGAAATCGTTTCGGTGAGGGTCTTGTGTGTCGCGGCCTGCGCGTGGATCGCGGCGTGGAGCGAGGACATCATCAAAGCGGCGGAAGTGCCTTTGCCGGACACGTCGCCGAGCGCGACGATGATCTCGCCGTCCGGGCGCTCGATGAAGTCGTAGTAATCGCCCCCGATCTCGTAGCAGGGAAAGCTGATGCCTTGTAGTTCGTAGCCGGGCACGACGGGCGACGCGGTTGGCTGAAAGCGTTGCTGAATCTCGCGCGCCAGTTGCAATTCTCGCTCTAACCGCTCGCGGTCGAGTTGTTCTTCGACGAGGCGCGCGTTCTCGACGCGGATCGCGGCGACGGAGGCGAGCGTCGTCAAGACTGTCAGGTGATCGCCGGTGAAGCGGGCTTCGGCCAACGGCGAGTCAGCGTAGATGATGCCGAAGATTTTATCGCTGACGCCGAGCGGGACGGCGAGCACGGAGCGGATGCCCTGAATCGTCATCGTGCTCGACATAAAGCGCGGGTCGTGTTGCGCGTCGGAGGTGAGGATCGATTCGCCCTGCCCGACCACTTTCTCGATGATCGTGCGGCTGACGCGAATCTCGCCCACGTCCGAATGGCTATCGCGCACTTGGGCGACGCGCACCTTCAAGTCCTGCGAAGTCTCGTCGCGCAGCATGATCAAGCATCGTTCCGCCGGAACGGCCTCGAAGACAAGCGCGACTACCTGCCGCAAAATTTCATCAAGCGTCGCCGGGGCCAAGAGCGTGACGCTGACCTTGCTGATCAGCGCCAGCAGATCGCCGTGCGGCTGGCTGACGGCGGTTGGCTGCGGCGACGCCGTCGTGACGCGCTGCGCCGATGGTGGTGGCGAGGCCCCGCCGGCCGTCGGCCGCGACATGGGGATCGGGCCGGAGCTTTGCGTGCGCGCGCCCTCGATGGCTTCAAGTAAACCCGAAGTTGTGTGCGCCCCCGAATTCAAGGAGATGGTGGCTTCCGGCAACGCGCCTGTCCCGTCGTGAATCATCGTCGCCATTGCGCTGATTGACTGATAGCGAAATTCGATCTCGGTCTCGCCGATCTGGACCACCCCGCCCGGCACGAGCGGCACCGAGCCGTCCACGCGCCCGCCGTTGTAGAGCGTGCCGTTGGCCGATCCCAAATCCTGTAAAAAATACTGGTCCCCTTCGCGCCGCACTTCGGCGTGGACGCGCGAGGCAAACGGATCGGGGATGCACACGTCGTTGCGCGCCGAACGGCCAATCGTGATCCGCAGCCGTCCCAGCGGGAACGTGTCGGAAGCGCGGTCGGGGTAGGTGACAATGAGTTCAGGCATAGTCTTTAAGTGATAAGTGCTGAGTGTTGAGGGCTGAGTAAAAGCATTTGTCCTCTAACCCAGTACTCATCACTGTTATTGATTCCTTCGTTTGTCGTATTCCTTACCGAGCCGCTCTTCGTAGCCGCGCGCTTGGTTGGAGAAGCGGCCGGCGCGGGCGTGCTGGAAATAGTTGAGGGCGGCGACCAGTTCGGCGCGGCTCAATTTTTTCGGCTCGCGGTTTTCGGCCATGCTGAGGCCGAGGTAATAATAAGCGTCGGCGTGGCCGGCGGCGGCGGCGGCGCGAAATTCGGCGAGCGCCGCCCCACGATTCGCCGCCCAGAGACTCGCGCCGCGCTCGTATCGCGCGACGGGCGAAAGCTGTTGCCGCTCCGGCGTCTCGACAGGATTTGGCTGCGTCGTGATGGGGACCGGCGGTGCGACTCCCGTGGCAACAGCGGCAGGCGGCTGTCCGGCAGTTGCGCCGCTGGTGGGCGGCTCGTCCGTGTGCCCGGCGCGCTTGTCGTTTTCGTCAACCGCGCTGTCAGCCAGTTGTGCCAAGCGTCTGCGGCTTAAGCTCGCGATATCGCCGTTCGCGGATGAAGCGAGGCGTTGATAGACGGAATGAGCTTCGGCCGGGCGTCCCGAAAGGCGCAAGGCATCAGCATATGACAACTGCGTGCGCGTATCCGGCGGCGTGCCGTTCGTCGTTATGTTAGCGAGCAATCGTTCGTAACTGCTGACGGCTTCGCGATACAACCCTTCGGCGAACTGTGTCGTCACCAACTGCTGCCAGCTTTCCGCATCGTTTGGTTCGAGGCCGACCACCGATTGGAAGGCGGCGATGGCCTCGCCGCGCGAGCCGCGCGCGAGCAGCAACCGCGCCAGACGGCGATAGGCTTCGGCGTTCGCCGCGTCGAGACCAACTGCTTCGCGCAGACGCGCGAGCGCCCCCTCCATATCGCCCGCCGCGAGCAACTGATCGGCTTCCGCAATTTTATCCCGCGACAGTTGCCCCGGATCGGCCACTGGACCGGCGGGGACCGCGGTTTCCGCGCCGTTTCCGGTCAAGAGCGTCGGTTGCTGCCGTAGCGAGCGCGTGAGATACCAGACGCCGAACACGCCCGCGCCCAAACTCAGCATGAGCAGTGCGATCAACAACGCGCCCAGCCACACGCGTGGCGCGCGCCGCTCCACCGCCCGCGCGCTGCTGCTCCCACTGCCGCCAAGCACGGGCGGCGCGGCGTCAGCAGATGGTCGTCCGGCCGTTGCGCTCGCAGTCGTCAGCGCCGGATGCCACACGGGGACGGTGACGAGCGTCTCTTCACCGTCGTCATCGTCGCCATCCGGTCGGACGAAGTCGGGCGTCTTGAGAAACGCTTCGAGATCGGGATCGTTTTCCGGCGTGACGACATGACCGTACTCGTCCGCGAGGAACGGCTGCCCGGCAGCCAACTGGGCATCAAGATCGAAGCTGGCTTTGTCAGGCTCTCCCCGCTCGAAGGCGTCACTTGAATCAGAGCCGTGATGGTGGGCAGAATTCAGCGCGGAGTCGGCGGGTAAGGGCGCGGCAGGTAGCGGGATCGTGGCGGCCAGTGGCGAAATGGTTGCGCCGCCGAGATTCTGATCGGTCGCGCCCCGCCGCAGGATGGCCCCGCCGCAGTGGCGGCAGAAGCGCGCCTTCTCCGGCGTCATCGTTCCACAACTGGGACAGAACTGTTGTGCCATTTTACTCGCGCGCCAACTCATCGGGGACGCGCCCGCCGATTCGTCGAGAGGGGCGATGCACGACCACCACCGCAGTGCCGCCGATTAGATCGTGCAACGCGCGCCCGTCGGCGTGAAAGATCGCGACGGCGAACCCGACGCCCAGCGTGGCGATTGAGAGGAGATAACCGATTGTCTGCCGCAGCAGCACGTTGACGACGCCGGGCGCGCTTCCGTCGCGGCGCACCAACTGCAAACCGGTGGCCCACTTGCCGGCGGTCTGCCCCGCCAACAATGGCAGCACTATGAAGTTTATGGCAGCGACGGCGAGCGCGCTCAAGTATCCGCCGTTAATCAAGGCATTCTCCTGCAAATTGCCGCCGCCGAACATGCGCGAAAAGATCGTCGCGGCGGCGATGATGCCGGCCAGCAGTATGTAATCAATGAGCATCGCCCCGCAACGCAAAGCGAACGGCGCACGCCGCGCATGCAATTCCCCGGCGCTGAAAATTTCCCGCCGGCCACGACGTCGGCTACCGCGACGCTTGACTGTGGTGGCTGCTACTGCCGCCGCGCTGCCCCGTCCCGCTCGTTCAATCCGTGCTGTCATGAATTAGCTATCAGCTATCAGCTATCAACTGATAGCTGTTTTCATCCTATCAAAAAGTGGAGCGTGGTTTCGCCGAGGCGCAGCTTGTCGCCGCTGTCGAGGGCGCGTGGTTGGTGCGGCGCGAGGTGCAGGTTGTCGTTGATGACTGTGCCGTTGACCGAGCCGAGGTCTTCAATCAAATAGACGTCACCTTTGCGGTAGATGCGTGCGTGGCGGCGCGAGATTTTGGTCTGCGGATCGAAGCGCGACAAATCGACTTCCGGGAAAATGTTCGAGTGGGGATCGCTGCGCCCCACGAGACTGTTCTCCTTTTGCAGATGGAATGACGAATCGAGTTCAGTGGTCCCCATGACAACGAGCTTGGCGGTGGCGCGCGCCGTCCGCAGCGCCGCGCTCGCCACGGCCAGCGGCTGACGCTGGCCGCAGTGGGCGCAGAATACGTCGTCGGCCGCGATGCGCCCGCCGCAGAAGCCGCAATAGACCATCTCAACCTGCAACGTCCGTAAATTGGCGCTGCCCGACGTGCCGGCAATTGTCTGCCCGTAACTGACTTGACCCGCGCGTAGTTTGTCGAGGTGTGCCGCGAGCGCGTCGCGCAACTCGCCGGCCGAGCGCAAACGGTTCTCCGGCTTGTACTCGACGGTTCGCAGCAGAATCGCTTCCATCTCGTTCGAGATCGACGGTGCGAGCTGGCGCGGGCGCGGGTGCTTGTGAAAGTCGAAAATCAGGAGCGGGTTGTCCTGCGGATCGGAGCCGGTCAGAAGGTGAAACATCGTCGCGCCCAAGCTATAGATGTCCGAGCGCGTCTCGACTTTGCCGCTAAACAGTTCGGGCGGCGCGTAGCCCATCGTGCCGACGGCCGTGACGCCTTTCTCCTGCTGCGTCGTCACCCAGCGCGCGATACCGAAATCAATTAGCATAACGCGGCCGGAGTTGCCGTCAATCATCAAGTTGGCCGGCTTCAAATCGCGGTAGATGATCGGCGGGTTGCGGCGGTGCAAATAGTCGAGCACGTCGGCGACTTGCATTCCCCAATCGGCGACGGTCTTCTCGTCGATCCGGCCGCCCGGAGCGTTCTTCAACCGCTGGAGGAAGTCGCCGCCTGAGATGTACTTCATGACGAGGTAGAAACGGTTCGAGCCTTCGTCGTAAAAGTAATCGTAAATAGTCGGGATCGACGGATGTTCGAGAGCCGACAACAGCATCGACTCGCGCTTGAAGTCGTTAATCGCCTTCTCGTGCTGCGCCTCGTCAAGTTGCGACTGGATCATCTCCTTGACCGCGCGCGGCGCGTCGCCGAGATTGCGATCCTTGGCGAGATAGACCGCGCCCATGCCGCCGCCGCCGACGCGACGGGCGATCTCGTAACGCCCGTGGAGCACCGTCTCCGGTTCAAGCTGTTTCGCGGCGGAGCGCAGTTTGCCGGTCGAATCATACCTCCGCGCACGCCCTTCCGCCTCCAAATCTTCGCCCGTCGTTCGCTGCCGAGCGTCTTCCGCCGCTGCCGGCGGCGGTAAAAGGTGCTCGCCGGTATCAAACTGCGCGGGACGCAACAACGCGACCGGGTCGGGCGCGGCGACGCTCTCTCCGGCCATCTCTTCAGGTTCCTTAATCTGCTCCCGCGCGGCCTGCGTGCCGGCGGAAGAGTCACCGCCCCCAAACAACAGCGCGTCGCCGCCACTAGTGGCGTTGGCAGCGACACTTTCGCTCATCTCACCCGTCACCTCACCCCTAATCTCTGAAATCTCAGGTTCACCCCTCGACTCGCCTTCATTTTTCGCCACGCCTTCGTCGCGCCCCGGTTCACGCGCCTCGTCCGGCGTCGCCGTTGCGGCAGACAAATCCAACAAATTCGCGGAGGCGGACGCCGGCATCTCCGCTGGCGCTATCTCGCCCGACGCAGAGAAACTCTGCTGTTGGGCGGTGCCGCAGAAACCGCAGAACCGATCTGTTGGCGACATGTTCGCGCCGCACTGAGAGCAAGAAGGCATCATCTTTAAGCGGTCAGCCATCAGCCGTCAGC
>JACCRA010000764.1 GCA_013813825.1 Pyrinomonadaceae bacterium
GCGCAATCACGAACGGCCAGATCAATAAACTGCACGTCGAAGACGGTGCGGCGCATAACTGGTATCGCTTCGTGCTTTCTTTCCCGCCTCACTTGGTGCGGAGTTATCTTCAACGGTTCGGCCTCACCGAAGACAGCCGTGTGCTAGACCCTTTTTGCGGCACTGGCACCAGTCTCGTTGAATGTCAGAAACTCGGCATCGAAAGTGTCGGCCTCGAAGCGCACCCGATGACGCATTTCGCCAGCCGCGTCAAAACAGACTGGACCCCCAACCCGAACGGCTTGATCGAGCACGCCCGGATGGTTGCCGCCCGCGCGACCGACATCCTGAAAGCTGACGGCATCGAAGACGACGTGCCGCCGCTATTTACTTCCGCCCTCATATTTGAGAGACCGTTGAAGATTCTTGAACCGGAAAAATTCAAACTTCTGCTGGCGAACTCGATCAGTCCTCTTCCGCTGCATCAGACGCTCGTGCTGCTCGATGTGCTGGAAGCGCGGCGTGACGAAGATTTTTACGCGCATGAACGGTTGGCTCTGGCGAAAGCTCTCGTTCACTCAATCAGTAATTTGCATTTTGGGCCGGAAGTCGGCGTGGGGCGGGCCAAACTGAATGCACCGGTCGTTCGCTCGTGGTTAGACGGTGTTGAGGCGATAGCCGGCGATTTGCTCGAACTGCGAGAGTTGGAGCACGCGCCGGCGATCATTCATCGCGCCGACGCGCGCCTTCCGCAGAACGTCTTGGAGCCGGAATCCGTTGACGCTGTAATTACCTCTCCACCCTACCCGAACGAAAAGGATTACACGCGCACCACGCGCCTTGAATCCGTGCTTCTGGGGTTCATTAACAACCGCGCGGAATTGCAGGCGTGCAAGCGGAAACTTCTTCGTTCAAACACGCGCACTGTTTATAAAGGCGACGCGGATGACCGATGGGTTGCCGATCATCCCGAAATCGCGGCTCTCGCCACGGAGATTGAAGCGCGGCGGTTAGAACTCGGCAAGACGAGTGGTTTTGAAAGACTGTATGCGCGGGTCACTAAGCTCTACTTCGGCGGCATGGCTCGTCATCTAGCGGAACTACGCCCGACCCTCCGGCGCGGCGCACACCTCGCCTACGTCGTCGGCGAGCAAGCCTCGTATTTCCGCGTCTTGATTCGCACCGGTCGGTTGCTCGTCGACATCGCCGAACGGCTTGGATACGAAGTTGTCGATGTGGAGCTATTTCGCTCGCGTTTGTCCACCGCAACGAAAGAGCAGCTACGAGAAGAGACAGTCATCCTGCGCTGGCGTGGGTTCCCGCACCAAGCACGAAAAAACGGAAGTCAAATTTCCTTTGAAGGTGAACGAGTAATGCCTGGTGAGAAAAAGTCGAAAACCACAATTAACAGATACGCGCAAATTATTGGGCGGATTTTCCACGCGCACTACACGGAAGGTAGCAAAGAGGTACGCTTCACTAGAGACGAGTTTGAGGGGGTTGCTAAAGAACTTGGCATCAACCTGCCCAAGAATCTCGGCGACATTATTTACAGCTTTCGTTATCGCGTCGCGCTGCCAGACTCAATTCGACAACTTGCGCCGGAAGGCGAGCATTGGATCATCCGCCCCGCCGGTAGAAGCGCTTATGCTTTCGTGCTGACGCCAGAGTATGACATCACGCCGAATCCTAACTACGACCGCATCAAAGTCCCTGATGCGACGCCCGGTCTCGTCGCCAAGTATTCGCTGGGTGACGAGCAAGCGTTGTTGGCGCGGTTGCGCTACAACCGTTTGATTGACATCTTCACCGGCATCACTTGCTACTCGCTGCAAAACCATCTGCGAACATTCATCGCCGGGATCGGACAAGTCGAAACGGATGAGGTTTATATCGGCGTTGATCAGCGAGGAGTTCATCACGTCTTTCCGGTACAGGCGAAGGGCGGCAAAGATAAGTTGAGCGTTGTCCAAATCGAACAAGACTTTGCGCTGTGCGCCAGCAGATTTGCTTCTCTGGTGCCGCATCCAATCGGCGCGCAATTTATGGCCGACGAGACGATTGGTCTTTTCGAGTTCAAGATGAGCGAGGAAGGCGTTAAAGTAGCGTCCGAGAAACACTACAAATTAGTTCCGCCGGATGAGGTGACACCGGAGTTACTGGAAGAGTATCAGCGAAGCATAGCAGCCGGTTAAATGTTGCCAGCCGGAGCGAATCGTGCGGGCAACTCACGCCCGTCAACCGCTTCGACTGCGCCGGCTTCATCTGCGGCGGCGGGCGCATCCCCGCGCCGATTCATTCGTTGCGAAATTAGCAAGAGCAATGAGCAGGTATTCGCTATGGCAGGAAGACGTAAAATGTGGGTCTATTGTCCGCCGAAACCGCCGCAGCCGACAGTGCCGGAGACGCTCAAGGCCGAGGTCTCGGAAAAGGCTAATCAACTGCTCGAATCGACGCTCAAACGCCAATACATCAAGCCGCCGCCGAAAGACTATCAATTCAATTACCTCGTCGATCTCTACACAAAATGGTATCGCAGCTACTTCTACTTTTGCTCGAAGTACGCCTGCCCCGGCCCGTCCGCCATCTCTCCGTTTTTTGAAGCGCGGTTCGCGCGGATGCAATACGTTGGAGACCGCAGGTTCAACCTCGCATTTATGAGACACACGGGAGAATGGCTCGAAATTTTTACAGTGCTCTCAGTAGAGGAGTGTCTGGATGCGGTTAAAGATGGCGGCTACTTCCAGCCATGAAGCGTTGCTGTTCCCACAACCCGCTTTAACTGCGGGCTGCGTGAAGGAGGCCGAAGACTGATGAAACAATTGATCACCGTCGAATCGAGCATGATTCATGCGGTTGGATATGAATCTAAAACGCAGGTCCTCGAAGTTGTGTTCAACAGCGGACGGACGTATTGCTATGAGGGTGTGCCGCGCAAAGTTTACAAAGAACTGCTGGCCGCCGAGTCGAAAGGTCGTTACATGCGAGACGCAATCATAGACGTGTATCCTGATTACCCGCTCTCACGCGGCAGGCGAAGATCGTAGTTTCACATCCTCAATCAGTCCTGATGAGATTGGCGCGGCAACAAACATCTGAGCCACGAACCGGATAATCGAACACGAAGCAAGGCCACAGCATTTCGTGAGTTGTTTGGTGTAAGTTCGCGGATCGTTTTCTCGCTGGTATCGCACTCTCATCAGTTTCGATTGAGGTGCTGTTTTAACTTCCAAACGGAGGCACACCATGCAGCGTCCATCTTTAGTCAGTACGCTTCACACCTTAGCCGTCCTGATTGTTCTAGCTTTCACACCGGCGCTTGCGGCGCAGCAGCACGATCCGCACGCCGGGCATAACATGACGGTCGGCTATATGCCGCGCGAGATTTTGGAGCGGCCAGTCGGCTTGCGTGAGGGCCTCGGGTCGCTGCGCGAGGCGGTGACGACAGCTTCAAAAGAAGCGCAGGCGTTTTACGATCAGGGGTTAGTCTATTTGCATTCGTACCAGTTTATCGAGGCGGCACGGTCGTTCAATCAGGCGTTGCGGCTCGATCCGAAGATGACGATGGCTTACGTCGGCTTGAGCCGCACTTATTCCAGCTTCTTCGACGAGCGGCCGGCGCGCGAGGCTTTGGAGCGGGCGCAGGCTCTCGCCGCCGGAGCGAACGAATGGGAGCGGCAGCGCATTCGGGTACGGAACGCGCAGATCGAGGCGGTGGCCGACGCACGCAACCGGACGAAGCATGAAGAGTACAAGCGAGTGATCGACGAGGCGCTCGGGATGTTTCCGAAGGACGCGGAGTTGTGGATTATTCGCGGCAACGCCGAGGAGTCTTCGCCCGAAGGACGAGGCCAGCGCGGCCTGCCCGCGTCAATCGCTTTCTACGAGGCGGCGCTCCGGCGCGTACCGGATCACCTCGGCGCACATCATTATTTGATTCACTCTTACGAGATGACGGGCCACATGGAGGAGGCGCTTTTCCACGGCGAGGCGTTCGCCCGACTGTCACCGCAATCGCCGCACGCGCAGCACATGTACGGCCACGATCTGCGGCGCGTCGGACGCATCGAAGAGGCGATTGTGCAGTTTCGCAAGGCTTACGATCTGGAGAAGACTTACCACAAAACCGAGAACATTTCGCGCGACTACGATTGGCACCACGGCCACAACCTCAGTCTGCTGGCGCTCTGCTACCAATATCAGGGCCGGATGAAGCAGGCTGAGGAACTGTTGCGCGAAGAGAACGCGGTCGCGCCCGTCGGGGCCGGGGCCGAGTCGAGCCGCAAAGACTGGCCCGAGTTTCTGATCAACCGCGCGCGTTGGCCGGAGGCGGCGGAGGCCGCGCGGACGATGCAGCGGGGACGTTGGTCCCCCGCGCGCGCATTGGGACATGTGCTGGTCGGGAGCGTTCACCTCGCTGCTAATGATCTCGACAAGGCGAGGACAGAACTCGCCGCCGCTGAAAAGGAGACAGCCGCCGGCAGCGAA
>JACCRA010000773.1 GCA_013813825.1 Pyrinomonadaceae bacterium
GCCAGATTTGTGCAGGTGTAGTTGATCTGGCTCGACAACAGATACTGACAATAGATTTGCCGCGACGTTTTCATGGCGGCATTCTATCGCTTTTAATGTGCTTCAATAACTGACTGAGAAAGTCCTAATATAAAGGGATTTTAGGTGGAATGTTATTAAGACTCGGATGAGCACCGTCACTCTACTCTCCGACCCCCCAAGCCATCCGGTTGGATTGTTTAGGTCCGTCAGCCACCTCTAGCGCCAGCTTCAGCACAAGCAGCCACGCCCGGGTCAACACTTCTGCCCTACCAGCTCGGATGAGACTCAGATGAATGATTTTCTTGAACGTAGCCGTGTTCGTTTGCTGCCACACCCGCTGAACAGCAAGAGACAAAAAAGAGCGAAAAGCATTCGACCGCCGCCGATCAGTTTGCCCTCTCATTGCCAAGCCGCGTGGATGTTCCTGTAATCAGAGAAGCTGAATGCGGAGCAACGCGCCACGAGGGAGAAGTTGCGTCAACTCCTCCCTCAGGCCGAGGCGGCGAAGAAGTTGGCACAAGAGTTCACTCGAATTGTACGAGAGCGTTCAGCAGGTAAGTTTAATGAGTGGCTGCGCTCTGCCATGCAGAGTAAATTGAAAGAGTTCGAGAGCTTTGCCCGTGGGTTGAGTGAAGATTATGAGGCAGTGATGAACTCTCTGCGCTACCATTGGAGCAATGGTCAACTGCAGGGCAGATCAACCGGTCGAAATTGATCAAGCGGATGATGTACGGGCGGGCGAAGTTCGACCTGCTTCGGGCCCGGGTGCTTCATTCGATATAATGAAGTTATCTTTCCAACAAACTGCGCGAGGGCTGTACCTGTGTCATCAGCGCTGCGGGTGAACCTTGCTACCTCACGCACACATTCACCTTGTTCTTTTATTGATTAACTATTACCAGAGCATCAGTATCACTTCAGCCGAAAATGTCGCGGACTTTGTCGAATAAGCCTTTATCTTCTAAGTCCTGATCTTCGATCTCAGAGAGTTGTTCAAGCAGACGCCGTTGCTCGCGCGTCAGTGTGGTCGGGGTGCGGAGTGTGACCGAGACGAACAGGTCGCCGTGGCCGCGTCCGCCGAGCACAGGCATCCCTCGCCCTTTGAGGCGGAAAACGGTGCCGGTCTGCGTGCCGGCAGGAATTTTCAGTTGCTCCGTGTCTTTTAAGGTTTCGACCGCGACTTCGGCCCCGAGCGCGGCCTGCGCGAATGTGACGGGGACGGACGCATAAAGGTTGGCCCCCTGTCGCTCGAACCGTTCGTGCTCTTTAACGTGAATGACAACGTAGAGATCGCCCGCGCCGCCGCCGTTCGCGCCGCCCTCGCCTTCACCCGCGATCCGCAATCGCGAGCCAGTCTCGACGCCGGCCGGAATCTTTACCTCCATCGAACGCTCGCGCTCGATCCGCCCCGCCCCGCGACACGTCCGGCACGGCGTGCGGATGATGCGCCCCGTGCCGCGACAGTTTCCGCAGGTGCGCGCCACCGAGAAGAATCCTTGCTGGTAACGCACCTGCCCCGCGCCGTTACACGTGCCGCAAGTCTCCGGCTGCGTGCCGGATTCGGCTCCCGACCCGCTGCAAGTCTCGCAAGTCTCAAGGCGCGGAATACGGAGTTGCGCGGCCATCCCTTCGGCCGCTTCTTCGAGCGTGATTTCCAGATCGTAACGGAGGTCTGAGCCGCGCTGTGCGGCCGAACGACGCGCGCCGCCGCTACTGCCGCCCCGGCCGCCGAAGACGTCGAAGCCGAAGAGGTCGCCGAGGATGTCTTCGATTCCACCGAAACCTTGCGCGCCCCAGTCCGCCCCGGCACTATTCGACACTCCCGCGTGACCGTAGCGGTCGTAACGCGCGCGCTGCTCTGAATTCGACAGCACCGAGTAAGCCTCGGCTGCTTCTTTGAATTTCTCTTCGGCCTCGGCGTCGCCCGGATTCTTGTCCGGGTGATAGCGAACGGCCAGTTTCCGGTAGGCGGTCTTCAAATCCGACTCGCCCGCGTTGCGATTGACTCCTAAAATTTCGTAATAATCTCTTTTACTCATACCAAAAATAATGTTCAGCTATCAGCCGTCAGCCATTAGCTTTCAGCAAAAACAAGACAGTCCGCGCAACCACACAGACACGCAGCACGCGGATGAACGAGCCGCACCGCATCTGATTGGCTGATCGCTGAAAGCTGATAGCTGAACGCTTTTACCCTTCCGTGTCTTGATTACTTTGATACGCCGATTTGCCTCCAACATTGATCACACTCGGCGGGTTCAGCAGAGCGGTGGTCAGGACCGTGGCGACGCGCTCAACTCGTTCGAGCGTGCGCTGAACCGCTCCCGCGTCGTCCGACTGCAAGACTTCCGCACTCTCCGTGAATACGTTTTGCGCTTCCTGCCGCTCCTCCGCGCTGAGCGTCGAGGCCACTTCGCGGAACGTCCGTTGGGCGTTGCGGGTCAAGCTGTCCAGACGATTGCGGAGTTGAATTTGTTCCTTCAGCTGCTGATCTTTTTCGACTGAGCGCGTCGCCTCGTTAATCAACGCCTCGATCTCGTCGGGGGCCAGTCCTGAAGTCGGCGTGATCCGCAACTGCTGTTGCCGCCCGCTCGTCTTATCCTGCGCCGAGACATTGAGCAGCCCGTTGGCGTCCACCTCGAACGTCACTTCGATCTGCGGGCCGCCGCGCGGGCTGGGCGGAATTCCGACCATCTCGAACTTACCGAGCGAACGATTGCCGGCAACTACCTCGCGCTCGCCTTGCAAGACGTGAATCTCAACCGTCGATTGGTTATCGACGACGGTAGTGAACGTCAAACTATTGCGGAGCGGGATCGTCGAGTTGCGCTCGATCACTTTCGTAAACAAGCCGCCGCGCGTCTCAAGGCCGAGGCTGAGCGGTAGTACATCGAGCAGCACGATGTCTTTCACGTCGCCAGCTAGCACGCCGCCCTGAATCGCCGCGCCCATCGCCACCACTTCGTCCGGGTTAATTTCGGTTGATGGCTCGCGGCCAAAAATCTCCTGCACCGTCTGCGCGATGATCGGCGAGCGCGTCTGACCGCCGACGAGCAGCACCTTATCGATGTCGGTCGGCTGGAGCTTGGCGTCCCACAGAGCTTTCTGGCACGGCTCAACCGTCTGCTCGACGAGATCGCCGATCAACTCTTCAAACTTGTCGCGCGTCAGCGTCTTGTTGAAGTGCTTCGGCCCCGTCGGGTCGGCGGCGATGAACGGCAAATTGATGTTCGTCTCCGTCAGCGAA
>JACCRA010000808.1 GCA_013813825.1 Pyrinomonadaceae bacterium
CTTAACGGCTTCATTAACATTTGCTTTTGGAACGACCTTCCCGACTTAACGTGTAAGCACGCAGGACGGCAACCCGCCGACCGGCGCAAGCTGAAAACTGACCGCTGACTGCTGACAGCTTTACTGATGAGGTACGAAATGAAGAGAGCAACTTATGCCGCCCGCCCGCTCGCCACGGCGATGGTTGTCCTGTGTTTGCTGGCTGCACCCATCGCGGTGCTGGCGAAAAAAGGTGAGAAGAACTATAAGCGTGGGCTAGAGCATGAGGCCGCGCAGCAGTGGGATCGTGCCGCGCAGGAATTCGCGCTCGCGGTGGCCGCGAGTCCTTCCGACACCGAGTACCAGTTGCATTACCGGCGCGCCATCTTCCAAGCCTCGCAGAAATTTATGGAGCAGGGGCGGACGCTGTTTGAGCAGGACGATTACAAGGGCGCGTACAATGCCTACCGGCAGGCTTATGGCTACGATCCGGTGAATGAATTGGCGCTGGCCGAGATGCAGCGGATGCTGCGTTTGCAGCGAGAGAAAGAAGGCGGCGACGACGACGGCAAGCCGGCCGCCGCCACCGGCGCGCAGATCTCCCCGACTGCGTATCAGCCGGGGGCCAATGGCACGAACGGGCTGGCGGCACGTGGCGCGGCGGAACTCACCGGCCTGCCGGCGGGGCGCTCCGAGCAGCAGCGCATCATCAACTACGGTCCGGCCGATCTTGAAGAGTTCATTCGCACGTTCGCGAAAGAACTCGACCTGAACGTGATCTTCGACCGCGACTTCCCGAAGCGCACCCTCAAAATCAATTTGACGAACGTCACAACGGCTAAGGCGCTCGATTACGTCTTCCTGTCGCAGGGTATCTTCTTTCAGAAACTCGACCGCCGCACGATCCTCGTCGCCGATCAATCGAAGCGCCCGCAGTACCAGCAACTTGTGCTGCGGACTTTCTACCTGCAAAACATTGAGCCGGAAAAAGCGCGCGCTCTGATCCAGACGGCCCTCCCGCCCAACGCCGGGCGGCAGCCGGCCGTGACGCCCAACAAAGAGACCAACAGCCTAACCGTCCGCGACACGCCGGAAAACATCCGCCTGATCGCCCAACTGCTCAATGCCATCGACAAGGATCGCGCCGAGGTGGTGATGGATGTGCAGATTTATGAACTCTCACGCACCAACTTGTTGACGCTCGGCAATCAGATCGGCGATCAGAATTCGCTCTCGAATCTCGGCGGCGTGCAGCCTTCGTCAGTACTCTTCGGCGGCGGCGCGCAACGCGTCCTGACGGGGACGGGGATGGCTGCGGCCGCCTTGCCGACCGTGCTCGGCGGCGCGTTCCTGCTCCCGACCACGACGCTCAGCGCCTTTCAATCCAAACAGAACACCCGGCTCATAGCCTCCACGCAAGTTCACGCCTTCGATAGCGAGCAGTCCACCACGCGCATCGGCCAGAAAGTGCCGGTGCAGACGGCGCAGGTCTCGAACTTCGGCTTCAACAGCCCGACGACTGGCGGCGGCACCAATAACGGCGGCGCCGCCGGCGGTGTCTTCAACGGCGGCGGCTTCCCCGTCATTCAGTATCAGGACACCGGCTTGATTCTGAAGTTCACGCCGCAGGTCTTCCCGAACCACGACGTGCAGGTCAAGATGGAGATCGAATCGAACGACGTGGCCGGCGGTCAAACTCTGACGCCCGTCTTCAGCCAGCGCGCCATCAGCGGTATGGCGCGCATCCCGAACAATCGCACAATGTTGCTCGCCAGCGTCTCACAGGATAAGAACTCGAACGGGCGCCGGGGCTTGCCTCTGCTTGGCTTAATCCCCGTGTTGGGCCGCCTGTTCAGCACGCCGACGCGCGATGACGCGCAGTCGGACATCGTGATCACGGTGACGCCGCACGTGCTGCGCGCGCCGAATGTGACGCCGGAAGATTTGGAGTTGCGCCCAAGCGGCTCCTCGCAGTCGCCGGTCAGCGAATCACTCGAAGCGATGGTCCGGCAGGCGGACAGCGAAGATCAACTGGCCGCCGCACGTTTACTGCCGACCAACCAAACGCTGCAAGTGCCGACCGCCGCGACACAGGCCGCCGCAATTCCGGCCAACACCAACAGCGCCACGACACCGCCGGCGTCCGGCGTGTCTCCGAATACGACCACTCTTCCGGTCGCGATCGCGACCGCGCAGAGCGGCAATGCCGCCGCACCCCTCGTTGAGACTGAGTTGCCGGCTTTCGTGCCCGCGCCCAAACTGCTGGCGCACGCCGCATCGGTCGCTGCACCGTCATCAGACACTCTACCAATAGCTCACACGGCGGACATCAAATCGCTGATCGCTCCCGCCAACATCTTCGCCGCCGGGTCAATTGTGACGGCCACTGCTTCGCCTGCCATCACTTCGAGCGCACCGCCGGCAACAGTCGTGTCCGCCCGTGAAACTGTGGCGGAGAACCGGAAACGTCCCGCCGCTACTCCCGGCGTGATGAGCAATGGCGGAGCCGCGTTGTTCGTATTGGCGAATCAGCAGGTGATGCGCGCGGGCGAGAAACAGCGCTTGATGATACTGATCAAGACCGATGCGCCCCTCGGTATGGCGGCCACGTCGCTGCGGTTCGATCCAAAAGTCCTGCGCGTGCTCTCGGTGACGAAGGGCAATATCTTCGGTGAGACGCCCGCCGCCGCGCCCGCTCTGACGCCTTCGATTGACGTTGCGGGCGGTACGCTGCTCGCGCTCGTCGCCCCAACCGCCGCCGCGCCGATCAAAGGCATGGGTGTGTTGCTCTTCGTCGAAGTCGAAGCCCTCGCCGCCGGTGAGACCGAGATCGGCTTCGACCAGACGGCCGTGCATCTGATGTCAACCGACGGCCGCCACGTCGCGGCGCAAGTCACACCGCTTCGCTTGACGGTGAAGTAGAGGATGAGCGACTCGTTGAAGAACGTGACTGATTCTGGGAGCGCAGGCGGCGTCCCGCCAGCAAGCGCCACTCCAGCCG
>JACCRA010000819.1 GCA_013813825.1 Pyrinomonadaceae bacterium
TCGCCCCGGTCGAACCAGCCCCACGGTGGCCGCGCGCGATTGGCCGAGCCGGCCGCGCCGAGAAACGCTGAGCCGATTTTTCCTACCTGCACAGGCCGCTCTTGAATCCGTCCGCCGGCCTGCTCAAACCGCAAGTTGAGCGTGCCGTAGTCGCGCGCCGCGCCGAACGTCTCGTTGACGCCGCGTTGGGCGCGCGGCCAGAGCGTCGTGTAGATCGGCAGCAGCGCATAGCTGACGGACTCTTCCGCCGTGGACGACTCAGGATTGCCGGCCTGCCCCGCGTCGTAAACATAGAGCCGCACGCCTTGCTTCGCTCCCTGCTTCGTGCCCGCGCGGTACGCTTCGATGCCGTGCCCTTTCGGCTCGACGTACAGGCGCGGCCGTTGCCCGTCGATGCTCACTTCGCCGGAGCGGCTATCGCTACCCTCGCGTTCCGGCACGTACCGCAGAAATCTGTTGTGCGACAGCGTTTCGACGTACACGACGCGCGCCTCACGCAACTCGTCGCCGCCGCGCTTCTCGGCGACGACGAGGCAGCCTTCCATGTCGTTCTCGTGCGCCAGCGTCACCTCGCGCGCCAACCCCGTCGGATCATACTTTCCGCCTTGCTTCGTGCCCTCGCGAATGATCTCGCTCCAGATCGTCCCGCCCACTCTGCCGCCCTTGTAGTCGCGCGGGTGAAAGATGGCGTATTGGACAAAGAAGTGCGTCCGCGTCTCGCAGACCGCGTAATAGACGTAAGCCTTGAGGAGAAAACGTGAATCGGCGGCATGTTGCCAGTTGTTGTCGCCGCGCCAATCGCCATCGAAATCGAAGTTAGTTAAATAGTCGCCGCGCGCGTCGTCGCCCAAGCCTTGATAAAAAAGGGGTGCGAAACGGACGGCGATCTCTTGGTCCGTTGCCGTCGCCCTTGGGGTGGTAGCGGTGCGGGCTGCCTGTGCGAAGCCGGTAGCCGGGTGGCAAAGAAAGAGAGCGACCGAGGCGGAGATAGTCGCGAACAAGAAACGGGCTGAAGAAAGCGGCGCGATCATTTTGACCTTTCTTAGGGCGCGCTGGTGTGAACAACGGCGCGTGCCTGCACTCGTCCGGGAGTGGACGAAACTTGATGAGCGGGCACGGCATGACGATCACCACCACGACCACGGGCCGTGAGAGCCGGTTGACGGCGCGCCCGGTTCGTTGAGCAATCCGGTTAGGCGGCACCCTAATCATCTTGCTTCACAAAGCCGAACACGTCTTGATGGTCGCACCAGCCGTGCTCTTTGAAGGATACCTCGCGCAGTCCACCCGCGCCGCGCCCAACTTGCGAATCCAGTCGGGCGAAGTGAGCGAGACGCCGTACCTGCTCTTCTCCGGGTGAAAGTCGAAATAGCCGAGGCCCCTCGGATAATCTCGATAGCCATAGCCGGTTTGCGAGTAGGACGAGGTGATCACGGGGATGTCCGCTTCCTGTAACTCGTAGGTGGCTCCCTCGTCGAGCATCCGGCGGGTCACGAAGTCGCCGTTCGTGGTGAATATCAGCACGCCGCTGGTGCTCAGATGGCGAGCGAACAACGCGAGCAACTCCGCGATGGCTGCGCGGTCGAGATGCGTGATCAGCGAGCCACACCAGATGAGATCGAAGTCAGTAGCGAATGACATCCGGCTCATCTCTGGCTGTGAGTAGGCGGCGATGGCTCCAAACGCGCGGGCGCAAAAATCAACCGCGCCGGGGTGGATGTCGCACGCGGTGAAAGCCGCGTCGGGGAAGCGTTGTGCCAGAAATCTCAACTCGCGCCCGTAGCCGCTAGGCAGATCGAGGACGCGGCGGATTGATTTCGGCCCAACTTGCCGCAGCGCCTCTTCGACGCAATCGAGGGCCGACAATCCTGCCAGAAAATAGTTCGCGCCGTCGCCCGTGTACATCCCATCGCGGAAATGAATTTGATCGTTAACTACGTGCAGCAATTCAGACTGTCCCGGCCTCAACGTCGGGTTCCTGATCAACCGCCGCTTCTGCGCGGCCACTCGCAGAGGGTGCGCCACGATCATGCGCCGCAACGCGCCGAGGTGCGGTCTGAGTTGGGCCGGCACGTAACTCCTCAAGACTTGGCGGACAGTGCTCATCGGCAAATTGATCTCCCAGTCGCCGGCGCGAATTTCAACCCGGCTCCTACTGCGCGATGACGATCTCACCGGCTCCCTGCTCCGGCAGCTTAAAGCGCAGGCGCTTGCCCTTCTCCTCAAACTCGACGTCTTTCACTTCCCGCTCGTCGGCGCGGACTTCTTTGGGGCGGGCGGTGACGCCAATAAGTTCGATGAAAGTGATGGGGCGACCAGCTTCATAGCCGATGTGTTTGAGACGAATCATGCTGGAAGTTTGGTTGACTTCAGTGATGCGCCAGCCATTGCGTTGGGTGGCATAGCCTTCGCCGGAGTCCTGATAGACACGGCTCTGCCCCATGCCGCCGTGCGCGAGGATGAGGCCGAGCGGCGCGCGCGACATCTCGCCAGTATGTTGGACGACTGGTTGCGTGGGCAGCGCGGCACCGGCGCGGACGAAAAGCAGCAGGCGGTCGAGGGGCGCGTCGAGCTTCCTTTGCGTCGAGTCGCCGGCGTAACGCTCGCCGGTCCACCAATTGATCCACTCCGCGCCTTTGCCGGGGAAATAGACGTCGCGCTTCGTCTCGCGGGGCGTAGCACGGGCGCAACGAGCAGGTCCGCGCCGATCAGATATTGGTCCTGTTGGCCGTGCGATGTGGTGTAAGTGTTGAGGGCTTCCGGGTACTCGAACCACAGCGGGCGCATGATGGGCGCGCCGGTACGCTCGTGCTCGTGAAAGAGCGAGTAGAGATAAGGCAGCAGTTGATAACGCAACTCGATGGTGCGGCGATTAATCTT
>JACCRA010000647.1 GCA_013813825.1 Pyrinomonadaceae bacterium
GTATAAACCTTGAGGAGCTTGTTGTCCGCGAGGCTCAGCACGGCGATTTTCATTCCTCCGTCGTGGAAGATGTAAGCGAGCAGGCTGCCGTCGGGCGTGAAAGCGGGCGAATACATTTTCCTATCCAACACCTGCATCTCCTCGCCGCCGTCCGCCGCGACCTTCCAGAGTCTCTGGCGCAGACTGGCTTCGTAATAAACCCATTTCCCGTCGAGCGTGACGAAGCGCGGGTAACCGCCTTCCCTGTTCGTCAGTTGCGTCTGATTGCTCCCGTCGGCGTTCATGCGCCAGACTTGAGTCGCGCCAGAACGTTGCGAGGTGAAAAAGATGAAGCGCCCGTCGAGTGAAACCCGCGGCGATCCAGTTCTTCGGCAACAACGCGAATCCGTACCCCGGCCAACTCTATTTAGACAGCGGGGCGCACAACTCTGCCGCTCTGATCTTCCGCACGGCACCGACTGGCGGAACAATCACGGAGCGGATGCGGGTCACTTCAGATGGCAAGGTCGGTATCGGGACGACAAACCCAGACACCGCGAGGCTGAGAGTCGAAACTGGCGCTGGCGGTCCAAGAGATGCTGTGCATGGCACAACTTTCAATAACAACGGCTTTGGCGTAGTTGGCAGCGGCATCGGCAACGGTAGCACGGGCGTGTTGGGCCAAGGCAGCAACCGGGGTGTGTATGGCTACAGCGCCAACGGCTTTGGCGTCCTCAGCGAAAGTAGCACTAACGTCGGCGTGTATGGCTCCAGCATATCCGGCACCGGCGTGCTTGGCGAGAGTAGCAGCGGCAACGCGGGCAGCTTCTTCGGCAATGTGCAGATCAACGGCAGGCTTACGAAGAGCAGCGGCTCGTTCAAAATAGACCACCCGCTCGACCCGGAGAACCGCTACCTCTCGCACTCGTCCGTTGAGTCGCCCGACATGATGAACATCTACAACGGCAACGTCACCACGGACGCGCGCGGCCTCGCCGTCGTCACGCTGCCCGATTACTTCACGGCACTCAACGCAGAGTACCGCTACCAACTCACCGTCGTCGGACAATTCGCGCAGGCCATCGTGGCGCGCAAGATCAAAAACAACCGCTTCCAGATCAAGACCAACAGGCCGCGCGTCGAAGTCTCATGGATGGTGACGGGCGTGCGGCAAAGACGCCTACGCCAAGGCCCACCCTATCAAGGTGGAAGAAGAGAAGACGGGCGCGGAGCGCGGCACATATCTGCACCCGGCGGCCTTCGGACAGCCCAAAGAGAAAAGCGTCACGCACGCGCGGCAGCCGGCATTGGGACCGCAACCAAAAGAAGAAAATTTTACCGCGCGAGGTCAACGTTAAGTGAACACGAATCTTGATCACGCGCCTCCGGGGCGACGAATCGCGGACTCGTCCCCATCCCTATCGGGCAATTGCGCCCCATTTGATGAGAGGAGCTATGTTTATGATTAACGCATCGGAGTTGATGAAACCAAAGAATCATCACTACACCTATCAGAAAACCCTCGCGGCGTCGGAGAAGATCAACTGGCGCGTCGAAGACATCATCGGCGGCGACAAGCGGCTCGATTTCACGAAGCCGTTCATGCCGGAATCGCTGGCGCGCGTCGAGCCGCTCACCTTCCTGTCGCCCGTCGAGAGGCTGACGCTGAACCACATTAGAGGTAACACCTACCTCTGCATCTTCGGACTGGTCGAAGAATTCATTCTGCCCTTCGTCCTCGATCACGCCAGACCGCAACTCAACGGCGACGACTACCGCGTGCGCGCCTTTCTGCAATTCGCGAGTGAGGAAGCGAAACACATTCACCTCTTCAAGCGCTTCCGCGAAGAGTTTGAGCAGGGCTTCGGCACTCCTTGCGCCGTCATCGGGCCGCCTGAAGAGATCGCCCGCGCCATCTTGTCGCATCAACCACTCGCCGTCGCGCTGACCATTCTGCACATCGAGTGGATGTCGCAAAGCCACTACCTCGACAGCATCAAGGACGACCGGGAGCTGGACCCTCAATTCAAGAGCTTGCTCAAGCATCACTGGATGGAGGAAGCGCAGCACGCAAAGCTCGACACGCTGATGGTCGAGACGCTGGCCGACGGGATGAACCGGCGCGAGGTCGAAAGCGCGGTCGAAGAGTACATCGAGATCGGAGGCTTTCTCGACGCCGGCCTCAAGCAACAAGTGGCATTCGATCTTGAGAGCCTGACGCGAGCCACCGGACGCCAGCTCTCAGCCGGCGAGCGGGACAACTTCACGGAAGTTCAGCAACAGGCGAACCGCTGGTCGTACCTCGGTTCCGGCATGACCCACCCGAATTTCCTCGCGACGCTTGAGACCCTCTCGCCGACCGCGAAGGAGCGAGTGGAGCAACTGGCACGAGCCTTCTGTTAAGCCAGCCGGGGAACCATGAGCCTGTTAATTTCAAATAAACCCCTACTAAATCGCAACACACGAGATTGGGACACGGAAGAAGAGATGATCCACGAAAGGACACGCGCACAGCATGAAACCGGAGACCATGCATTTTGTGTGTTTGGCTTCGTGTCCTTTCGCGGGCGGCGGGTTTACCTCCGGCGTTGGTCGACTAAAAGTTTGTGGTGGGCAAGCCAAAGATTGGAGAAAGAATGATGTCCGACTCTGTTGATCTCTACGACAACGCTTATGGCAACTTTGCCGCTACAGTTCTTGAGCAAGTTCGCCGTGAGGCGTTTGGCGAAGATATTGGTCAGAATAGTTGGCTCACCGCCGAAGAATATCTACGTTTCTTCAAGTGGCTGGAACTGAAATCTTCTTCTCAGGTGCTTGAGATTGCCTGCGGGGCGGGCGGTCCTGCTCTGTTTATGGGACGCACAATAGGCTGTCAGATTCTGGGGATAGATAACAACGAGAATGGCATTGCTACCGCAAACAAGACGGCGCAAGAGCAAGGACTCGATTCACGGGTTCGCTTCCAACTGGCGGATGCGAGTCAGCCCCTTCCATTTGAAGATGAGATATTCGATTCGATTGTCTGCATTGATGCGATAAATCACTTGCCTCATCGGTCGCGTGTCTTAGCGGAATGGCATCGCGTCTTGAAACCAGATGGGCGGATACTTTTCACCGACCCAATCGTAGTTACAGGTCTCCTCTCCAATAAGGAAATCGCTATCCGCGGCTCCATCGGCTATTTTCTATTCGCTCCGGTTGGTGAGGATGAAAGGCTGCTCAAAGAAGCCGGGTTTGCATCGATCTGCTGTGAAGATGTGACAGAAAACGAGGTGAAGGTTTCAAAACGATGGCACGATGCTAGGATGAAACGGCGAGATGACTTAATTAAGATTGAAGGCGAAAAGACATTCGACGGGCTGCAACAGTTTCTTGCGGTTGTGTCCAGACTCTCAAGTGAGCGGCGATTGTCACGTTTCGTTTTTGTGGCACGTAGAGCGAATGAGGGACGAGAGCCGTAATCAGACTTTTGCAAAGCCGCGCTGCCCAATGCCCCACTCGTAACCGACCCGCGCCAGCGTGTCTCTCGCCGTTCTTCCTTACAGGGCAGGTTGGATGCTCTTCGCGGGCGGCGGGTGATCTCCGGCGTTGGGCGGCTACCTTGTATCACGACAACCTTTATTTGAGAGGAGATGAGCTATGAACACAATTAGTCCTGAGATGGAATCTTTGAAAACCCGACTCAAAGCGATGTGGATGACTGGCGATTTCGGTCAGGTCGCGAAGCACATTGAAACGGGTGCCGAAGAGTTTATCGACCGCCTAGCGCTCAAGCCGGGCGTCCGCTTGCTTGACGTGGCTTGCGGCAGCGGTAATCTAGCGATCCCAGCGGCGCGTCTCGGGGCCATCGTCACCGGTGTTGACATCGCCACGAATTTACTCGAACAGGCGCGGGCGCGTGCCGAATCCGAAGGTTTGACAATTCAGTTTGACGAAGGCGACGCGGAGAATCTGCCATACGCGGACGCAGCCTTTGAGACGGTCGTGAGTATGTTCGGAGCGATGTTCGCGCCGCGACCCGAACTGGTGGCGGCTG
The DNA here is from genome assembly GCA_013813825.1 of Pyrinomonadaceae bacterium. Taxonomy (GTDB): domain Bacteria; phylum Acidobacteriota; class Blastocatellia; order Pyrinomonadales; family Pyrinomonadaceae; genus JACCRA01. The sequence goes on from JACCRA010000647.1 coordinate 4,016, forward strand.
AACTGGTGCGCGTCTGCCGGCCCGGTGGACGGATTGCTTTGGCGAATTGGACACCGGATGGCTTCATCGGTCAGATGTTCAAGATCAGCGGTAAATATGTGCCGCCGCCGCCCACTATGCCGTCGCCCGTCAAGTGGGGCGACGAGGAAACCGTGCGCGAGCGACTGCATGATGGGATTGCGGGTTTACAATTGACGCGGCGGCTGTGTCCGTTCAAATATCCATTTCCGCCGGCCGGGGTGGTCGAGTCCTTCCGCACGTATTACGGCCCGACGCAACGCGCGTTTGATGCGCTCGACGCCGACGGGCAGGCTGCGTTGCGAAACGACTTGGCGCGGTTGTGGGCGGAGCATAATCAAGCGACAGACGACACGACGCTCGTTGCAGGAGAGTACCTCGAAGTTATAGCAACAAGAAACTAAAGGTCGATAACATTTCTTGGATCAGCCGCCCAGTAAGTCATTCCACCTGACTGCCCGATAGCATTTCTCTCAAGATGCCTCCCCGCGGATGCGTTATGATCGAGCAGGACTGCTGGACCGCGCCAGAAGTTTTTTCTGACGGGTTGGAGCGGGATGCTGATGATGATAAGGCTGTCCAAATCGTCGCGTGGGACGGCAAGGTGCTAGTCGGGACAGCCCGCTGAGGTTGCCCGCGCCCGGTCGTCCGCACTTCGCCGAGCGCGCCATCAAGCAGGCGCAGTCGAAGGATTTGATTTATGAGGCAAAGTGAGTGAAAGACATCCGGCCAGACGATGAAACGCGCAACCGCC
>JACCRA010000011.1 GCA_013813825.1 Pyrinomonadaceae bacterium
CGGCTACTCCGGTTGAGACATTCGCGCCGGTTGCTGTCGCGGACAGTTGGGAGGTGAACGTGGCGGATGAAATTGAGACGATTGCACCCGTCTCGGCCGCACCCGCGTCTTCCACCCCAGTCGTCGCCATGCCGAAAGTCGCTCCCGCTTATACCGCTGCGCCGCCAATGGCCGCCGTTCCCGTCGTGCGGGCGGCGAAGCCCACCAAGTCCTCCTTTAACGCGCGCCCCGCAAGCGTCGCTGTAGCTGATGACGACGATCCGCTGCTGCTTGATTTCGGTGTCAGCGGTGGCAGCGCCGCCTCGTTTGAAGACGAGTTCATTCTCGACATCGGCGACGCGCCGCCGCCCTCCGCCAAGCCCGCGCCCCCCATCGCCTACTCACGCAAAGCCGCCGCCAAGCGTGTTAAGGCGAATGGCAAAGGCATGGCCGCGAAGCCCGCGCCCGCCGTCACCACCACCGCCGCCGCTCAGCCGCAACTGAAAGGAACCGCGTCCGCCATCTCGAAAGTAAAAGAGGAAATGATGAAAGCTGGAATCTCCACCGCCCTCAACGTCAATCAGATGCCCAACGAAACTGTTGACGCCGTCGCCCGTCGCGTCGTCGAACATCTCTCCGACAAAGTGATCCGCGAGATCGCTTGGGAAGTGGTTCCCGACTTGGCCGAACGTCTAATCAAACAGCGTCTCGACGAACAAAATCTTAAAGCTTAGCGACAGCGCGCTTGTCTTGCGCGGCAAAAAAGATCGGGCGAAGCGTGTGCCGTCTGGCTCACGCTTCGCCCGATCTTTTTGTCACTCACGCTCTGCTAAAGGTCGCGCGCCCTCGAGTGTCGACTTACCTTGGGATGAAACGGCTGACCGATTGCTTTACAATAACTCTTCGCTGAAAACCGAAAACTGAAAACTGAAACCTGCTCACCAAAAACTGTCGCCCGCAATGGACATTCCGAAAACTTACGATCCTCAGCAAGCCGAAGAGCGCCACTACGCGCGCTGGGAAGCTCAGCATTGCTTCGCGCCGAAGATTAACCGCGACCCGCACGCACCCGTCTATTCCATCGTCATCCCGCCGCCGAACGTCACCGGCTCGCTGCACATGGGCCATGCCTTGCAGCACACGATCATGGACGTGCTGACGCGCTATCACCGGATGCGCGGCTATCGCACTCTCTGGCTGCCCGGCGAAGATCATGCAGGCATCTCCACGCAGATTCAGGTGGAGAAGCAACTGCGGAAGGAAGGCTTGACGCGCCACGATCTCGGTCGCGAAAAATTCGTCGAGCGCGTCTGGCAGTGGCGGGAGGAGTACGGCGGGCAGATCATCAAGCAGATGCGGCGCGAGGGCGCCAGCGTGGATTGGTCGCGCCGGCGCTTTACGATGGACGAGAATCTATCGCGAGCGGTGCGCGAGTTCTTCGTGCGGATGTACGAGAAAGGTTTGATCTATCACGGCGAGGGGATGATCAACTGGTGTCCGAAAGACCAGACCGCGCTCTCCGATCTGGAGGTTGAAAAGGAAGCTCAAAGCGGTCAGTTGTATTACTTGCAGTATCCGGTGAAGGGCGGCGGGCGGCGCGTGACGGTGGCGACGACGCGGCCTGAAACGATGCTCGGCGATACGGCGGTGGCGGTCAACCCGAACGACGAGCGTTACCGCGATCTCGTGGGCGCGACGATTGAGTTGCCGCTGACGAACCGCGAGATTCCCCTTATCGCGGATGAGTACGTCGATCCTGAATTCGGCACGGGCGCGGTGAAGATTACGCCGGCGCACGATCCGAACGATTATGAGGTCGGGCTGCGCCACAATTTACCGCAGGTGGAAGTGATCGATGCGCACGCGCGGATGACGGAAGATGCGGGCGCGGAGTTTGCAGGGCTAGATCGTTACGAGGCGCGTGAGAAAGTCGTCGCCAAATTTGCGGAGTTGGGGCTGTTGGAGAAGGCGGTCAATTATGAATTCTCGATCTCGAAGTGCGGGCGTTGCCGCACGGTGATCGAGCCGTTGGTTTCCACACAATGGTTCTTGAAGCAAGCGGAACTCGGTCGCTCCGCGCTCGAATTGATTAAAGAGAAGCACGAGCCGCGCTTTGTGCCGGAAGTGCCTTACGAGAAGGTCTTTACGAACTGGCTGGAAAATCTGCATGATTGGACGCTCTCGCGGCAGTTGTGGTGGGGCCACCGCATCCCGGCTTGGTACGATGAAGCCGGCAACGTCTATGTCGCGCGCAACGAAGATGAAGCGCGCGCGCAGGCGGGCACAAATCAATTGACGCAAGACCCGGACGTGTTGGATACCTGGTTCTCGTCCGCGCTGTGGCCGATCTCGACTTTGGGCTGGCCGGATGCAACACAAGACTTGAAGACTTTTTACCCAACATCGGTGCTGGTCACTGGGCGCGACATTATTTTCCTGTGGGTGTCGCGCATGATGATGACCGGCCTTGAGTTCGTCGGCGAGAAGGCGTTTGATGACGTGTTCATCACCGGCACGATCTTCGACAAGCACGGCCAACGCATGTCAAAGTCAAAGGGCAACGGCGTCGATCCTTTGGACGTGTTCGACAAGTACGGCGTGGACGCGACGCGCCTCGTGCTGGCGCAGATGGAAAGCACCGACACGCGCTGGAACGACACACAGGTCGAGGCGTATCGCAACTTCGCCAACAAAATTTGGAACGCCGCGCGCTTCTGCCTGCTGAACTCAGAAGGCGCAACGGTGGGGCAAGGCTTCGAGGGCGAGCCGGCGACGTGGGCGCTGCACGAACGCTGGATCATGTCGCGTCTGAATCAGACGGCGCAAAAAGTCGGCGACGCGATTGAGAACTACCGCTTCCACGAAGCCGTGCAGACGATCTATCACTTCTTCTGGGACGACTTTTGCGATTGGTACATCGAGCTGTCCAAGACAGATGTGACAGCCGCCGACGCGACCACGGAGCGCGCAGCCGCGCGCAGCCGCGTGCTCACCGTTCTCGAACAGGCGCTCAGGCTGCTGCACCCGTTCATGCCGTTCATCACGGAAGAATTATGGTTGCAATTGCCCGGCGTTGGTGTCAGCCAATTGCATCCCGCGTACCGGGACGCCGAGCCGACCGTGATGCTGGCCGCGTATCCGCAGGCGCGTGCGGAGTTAATCGACGAGCGGGCGGAAGCGGAGATGCAATCGGTGATCGAGTTGATCTCGCGTGTTCGCAGCATCCGTTCGGAATTGGGCATCAAGCCGGGCGAGGAGATCGAGTTGCTCGTCGGGCCGGCGCGTAACGGTCAGAGCGGCGTCTTCACGCCGGGAGTCATGGCGCAGGTGATGCGCATGACACGCGCTTCCAAATTCTCCGTGAAGGAAGCGATGACCCCGGACGTCGTGCCGCGTGCTTCAGCACGGGCGGCGCTCGCGGGCGGCGTCGAGGTGGCGGTGCCGCTCGGCGGCTTGATCGACTTCGCGCAGGAGCGCGAGCGTCTGCGGCGCGAGCAGGAGAAGCTGCACACAGAATCAGAGCGGTTGGCGGCGCAGTTGTCGAATCAAAACTTTGTCGAACGCGCGCCCGCCGAGAAGGTCACGGAGTTGCGGCAACGTGTCGCGGACATCGCGCAACGAACACACGCGCTCGAACAAATGCAGGAGGCGCTGACAGCGGAATGAATTGGCTCGACGATGGCGCGCTGTTCAATCAGATCAGCGCTTTTTTAAGCGAAGACTTGGGGCGCGGCGACATCACGACGCAGGCGACCGTCACGCGCAACTCGCGCGCGCGCGGACGCTTCCTCGCCAAAGAACCGCTCGTCGTGGCCGGGCTGGAAGCGGCCGAGGCGGTCTTCGGCGCACTCGATTCGCAGCAGCAGTTGGAGGCTTTCGTCTCTGACGGCGACGAAGTCGAAGCGGGCAAAGTGATAGCGCGCGCCAACGGCTTCGCCGACGTGTTGCTCTCCGGCGAGCGGGTCGCGCTCAATTTGCTGCAACGCCTCTCCGGCATTGCGACGCTAACGCGCCAGTTCGTGCGTGCCATCGAAGGGACGGGCGCGCAGATTGTGGACACACGCAAGACGACGCCGGGCTTGCGGATGCTGGTAAAGTACGCGGTGCAAGCGGGCGGCGGGCGCAACCACCGCTTCGGCCTTGACGACGGCGTGCTGATCAAAGATAACCACATCGCGCTGGCTGGCGGCGTCGGGGCTGCGGTCGAGCGCGCCAAAAGGGAAGTCGGACATTTGCACAAGATCGAGGTCGAAGTCTCGACCGACAAAGACTTGCGCGAAGCCGTCTCAAGCGGCGCGGATATTCTGCTGCTCGACAATCTGACGCCGGAGGAGACCGCGCGTTTCGTCGGACTAGCGCGCGAGCTTTCGACGAACGTGCTGCTCGAATCATCGGGCGGCATTCGTCTGGAAAACGTCCGGGCTTACGCCGAAGCGGGCGTCGATCTGATCAGCGTCGGCGCGCTCACGCATTCAGCGCGGGCAATGGACATCAGCTTTAAGATTCAGGCCGGCTCGTAGCTGTTCAAAACTGTAGGGGCTGCGGCTCGTCCCAGCCCAGATCGGCGCTTCGCCGATCTCATCGCCGTCAGACAAGTTCAGCCATGTTGAATGGCGGCAACATCAGTTATCGCGCTAACGCGCGATGGGCTGGGACAAGCCACAGCCCCTACAAATCCGACTGGCGCGTTAGATTTGCAACGCACCATTATTGTCTTGAGCGAGGCGGGCTATCAGTTGCCGGGAACTCTCTTTGCGAATTGGCGTGAAAGATTAAAGTAAACAGTCATCAGTAAAAGGCGTTTGGCTGACAACTGATTACTGACTACTGATTACTTCGAGGAGGTCTTGATGCGGACGAAAGCGATGTTAAAAATAAGTTTGGCGTGCGCGGCGCTGTTGATGTTGGCGGGGATGGGTTTGCCGGAGGCGCATTCGCAGCAGCAGACCCGCCGGCGACCTTCGCGCCGCGTCACGAATCCGGTCCGGCCGCAAACTGTGCCGCCGCCGGCGACAGACGGCGAGCCGGCGCTGATCAGCGCCGCCGAGGATCAACTTGACTCCGCCGGCCAAACGGATGACGGCCAGACGACGAGTCGCACGCGCCGCAACACCAACCGCCCGGGAGTCGAGCCGGAGCGCGCGCGCCAGACGCTGGATCGCTTGGCGTCGGAAGTGACGCGGTTGAATAAGAAAGTTGACGATCTGGAAAAACAGCGCCGCTCCGATCTGATTCAGGAGCGTTTGACGCGCGCCGAACAGCGAGCCGAAGGGTTGCAGCAGCAACAGCGGGACGTGCTGGAGAAGGAAGCCAACTTGCAGGCGCGCGCCGATCTGATCGACGAGCAGTTGCGTCCCGAAAATCTGGAACGACAGACGGCGCTTGCCGGAGCCTTCCGCCCCGACGACGTTCGCGAAGCGCTCAGGCGACAATTGGAGAACGAGAAGCGGCGCATTCAGTCGCAACTCGATCTGCTGGCCGCTAATCGCGCGCGCATCGAATCCGCCCTGACCAACGCCGACGCGGCCGTTCAGCGTCTCCGCACACAACTCGACGAAGAGACACGCAAAGAACTGGAAGCTGAAGGCGGCGCGGAACTGAATTCGTCCCCGCCACAACAACCGTCCCCTTCCGCGACGCCACCACCGGGGAAATGATGAATGCGGAATGATGAATGATGAATTAAAAGCAGTTTGTCTTTCATTCATCATTCCGCATTCGTCATTTAATCTTATGGGCACGATCTCGCAAATCGAAGTGTACCGGCTGATCTCCGAGGCGCGGGCGCGTGGGGAGCGCGTCGTGGCGGCGACGGTGGCGCACACGCGCGGCTCTACCCCGCAACGGCGCGGCGCGAAGATGCTCTTCTTCGAGGGCGGCGCGGTGGCCGGCACCGTCGGCGGCGGCTGCATCGAGGCGGAAGTTTGGGCCGAGGCGCGGGCGGCGTTGCGCTCCGGCGTGTGCGCGCTTCATAAGTTCAGCCTCACGGCCGACGAGGCCAGCGAAGAAGGCATGGTCTGCGGCGGCACGATGGAAATCTTCATCGACGTGTGGGGTAGCGAGCAAAAGGTGACGAACGAGTGATGGTAAGATGGCAACGGTTTAACTAAATCGAAACTTATCAGGTTAGACAGGCGGAAAGACGGCATCCACGAAAGCCCAAGAAACAACACGAAGACAGTCACACGAAAGTCCCCGACTTTCTTCCATCATGTTTCGTTCTGTTTCGTGTGTTTACGTGGATCATCTTTTTCTCGTGTCCAATTTAATGTGCTTCGGTTTTCGTCAACTATCGCTTCCTATCGACTTTTACTTGACGCCTGTTACGGAGACGGAGAGAGATATGCCTGCATCGTTCATGGAAGATTACAAGGCGAAGCATCAGCACCCGCTGAACCGGCTGATGCACAGCGTCGGAATACCGCTGATCGTCGTCTCGTTGCCGATCATTCTTTTTAGTTGGCGATGGGCGCTCGCGCTGTTCGTCGCCGGCTGGATTCTGCAATTCGCCGGACACGCGATTGAGGGCAATCAGCCGGCGTTTTTCCGCAATCCGATCTATTTGCTGATTGGTCCCCTGTGGCTCGTGCGCCGCGCGGCGGGCGCGTTCGGCCTCGCGAAGCCGCCGGCCAGCGCGCCGCCGCAGCAGGTTGTGAGTAAACTTATTCCATGAGCGAGACGGTGAATCCGGAGAAGCCGGCGCTCGCTTCAGACCTCATCCTGCCAGAGATCGCGCGCGTTTTGCGGGCGGGCGAAATCGCCGCTCTCGTCACACTCCTCGACGCGCCGGCTTCCCCGTCTCATTCAGGCGCGAAATTACTCGTTAAAAATTCAAGCGAGCATTGGGGCAGTCTGGGTGCTCCGTCGCTTGATGAGCGCGCCGCCGCGCAGGCCGTCAGCTTCTTGGCTTCGCGTGTCGAGGCACAGGCATTCGGCGTCGCGGAGTTCGCGCCCGAACTAATCGAGTGGCGCGGGGCGCGCGTGCTGTGCGAGCGGCTGGAGCCGGAACCGCACGTTGTGATCTGCGGGGCCGGTCACGTCGGCGCGGCGCTGGCGCGTTTGGCGCGGCTCACCGGCTACCGCGTGACGTTGATTGACGACCGCGCCGCTTTCGTCGCGCGTGAGCGTTTTCCTGACACGGAAATTCATCTCGTCGCGGCTTCCAGCGGATGGACACAGGCCGTGTTGGAGCAGATCGGGACGGGGCGCGGCGTCTCGGTGGCGGTGGTGACGCGCGGGCACAACGAAGATGAGGAATGCCTGCGCGCGGTGCTCTCGGCCGGGCCGGACTACGTCGGGATGATCGGGAGCCGGCGGCGGACGAACATCGTGCTCGAACGTCTGCGCGAAGCGGGCATGGATGAAGAATGCCTGCGCGGGGTGCGCGCGCCCATCGGGCTAGACATCGCGGCGGTGACGCCCGAAGAAGTGGCGCTGGCGATTCTCGCCGAGATCATCGCCGCACGGCGCGGCGGCGCGGGCGCGCCTCTGTCAGCATGGCGCAGAGAAAAATAAGAGTGAAAAAGTCTAGCAGGCGAACTTGCCAGCCGCTGCCGCGTTAAACCGGCGGACCGGAGCTACCTGCTAAACCACCTCTCTATTTTGTGATCTTGTATCAGTCTTTCTGGCTCTCGAAATATTTAGCGGGGATCGGATTATCGGTGTCTTCGGCTTGCCAGTAGATGGTGACGATCCACCAGCGTTTGCCGTCGTTCATCAGTTGAATGCTGTTAATGCCGCGGATGAAGGGGCGCTTGTCGTCGGCGTTGTGGCGTGCTTCGTAGGTGCTGAAGACGTGCGCGATGTGGCCGAAACGCTCGATGCGGTCAGCGACGCTCTTCTCGAAGAAACCCTGCGTCTGCGTGTTTCGGGTCAAAGAATTGACAAACTCTTCGACGCCGAGCACACGCGCCGCGACTTCGCCCGTCGGGCGGCGGCCGGTCGGGATCAAACGCGCGCCGTCGATGAACAGCGAGCGGAAGCGATCCAAGTTACGCGGCTGTCCAGCCGGGCCGGAGATAACGCCATAGAGCGCCGCGAGGATGGCGTCGATGGATTCGACATCGGCCGGAGCGGCTGCCGGCGGCATGGTGGTGGGGCGCGCTGAAGTGGCGGGACTTGCCGGCGTCGCGGCGGTCGCGGGCTTGGCTTCGGCGGGCGGCGTCGTTTGGGTTCCCTGCGCGTTTGCGCGCCCCGCACTGGCGGCGGACAGTAGAACGCAGCACAGAACCGGCATCACCATTTTAGCTTTCATTAGTTTTCTCCTCATCTAATTGCAAACAAGGTCAGTATCCGGAGCGGGAGCGACGGGGTGGTGCGATCACACAGTTCAACGTGCGTGGCCGGGCACGGCCGACCCCTTCGCTCCCGCTTCGGATACTGACTTCAAGGTGGGAGCCAATTAAAACACGTCAGTTATGTGCGCCGCAAAAACAGACGGCCACGCGCCATGTTGTGCCAGACGGCGGGCGGTGGTATCAAAGGGTAAATGAGCGCGAACATCGAGCAGAGTGTGCCGCCCGAAGCGGCGACCGGAGTAGCCAGCGGGGGGCGTGGGAGCGAGATGTTGCGCGCGCTCGGTCATCGCAACTTTCGTTTGTTCTGGGCGGGCGCGTTCCTCTCGAACGTCGGGACGTGGATGCAGACGGTGGCGCAGGGGTGGCTGATGCTGCAACTCACCGACTCGGCCTTTTGGCTCGGCCTTGACGGTTTCGCCGCGACTGTGCCTGGCCTCGTGCTGATATTGGTGGGCGGAGTCTTCGCCGATCATCTGGATCGCAAGCGTTTGCTGCTGCTGACGCAGATTGGAGCGGGGGTGACGGCGCTGGTGCTGGCATTGCTGATCAGCGCCGGCATGGTTGATCGGTGGACGCTCCTGATCGCTTCGTTCGTCACCGGCTGCTGCTTTTCGCTGGCGGCTCCTTCGTATCAAGCGATCATGATCGATCTGGTGGGGCGCGAAGACTTGTCCAACGCGATTGCCCTTAACTCGACGCAGTTCCAACTCTCGCGTGTGCTCGGCCCCGTGCTGGCGGGCGTCGCCTTCGCCACGCTCGGCCTCGAATGGTGTTTTCTCATTAACGGTTTGTCTTACGTCGTCATCGTCACCGCGCTGGCGCTGGTGCGGATCGACAACGGAAAGCGCATTACTGCCGGCAATAGCGGCGACAAGCAAAGCTCCGTGCCGGCGCGGCGCGGGCTATGGCGCGATCTCCTCGACGGCTTCCGCTACGTGCAGCGACGCCCGCGCGTCTTCCTGATGCTTTTGATCTCGGCCGTGACGAGTTTGTTCGGCGCGCCCTACTTGACGATGATGCCGCTGTTTGCGCGCGACGTGTTTCAACTAACCGAGCGCGGATTGTCGGTATTGATGGGAGTGGCGGGAGCCGGGGCGTTCTGCGGGGCGTTGCTGCTCGTCCTGCTCGGCGACGTGCGGCGCAAAAGCTGGTACGTGCTCGGCGGCGCGGCGGCTTTCGGATTGGGGCTGGTCGGGTTCGCGCTCTCGAAGAATCTTTACGTCGCGCTCGTGTTCCTCTTCATCGCCGGCTTCGCCATCGTCTGTTCGGTGGCCGTGACTAACATGCTGCTGCAAAAGCTCGTCACCGACGAGATGCGCGGGCGCGTGATGAGCATGTTCATTCTCTCCTTCATCGGCGCGTGGCCGATTGGCAATTTCCTCGCGGGCGCAGTGGCCGAACGACTCGGCGCGCCCCGCACCCTCGCCCTCGGCGGTCTCATCACCGCGCTCTTCGTCGCCTGCGTGACCTTGCGGTATCCGCGCTTGCGGGAGTTGGATTAGATGATGAGTTGGAGTCAGAGCATTGGACAAACATTTTGCTGGCCCTGACATCCTTGCAATTAACAGATTGCGTTGCGGTCTGACTCCTGTTCCGTAGGGACAAACGGAAATAGCCCAGCGATTTATCGCTGGGACGAATAGCATAAACATTTTGAGTCCCATAGGGACGGTTGAAGTCACTAGTTTCAATCGTCCCTACGGGACTCGCTCGAAAACACATTGCCTCTCCCAGCGATAAATCGCTGGGCTACTTCCAAACGCCCCTGACGGGGCTAAACCCATTGAGCCTTCCTGTTGTGCAAGACCGCCGAGCGCCCTCGTTCTAAAACCGGGTATGCTACAGCAACGCCCGCCAGTTTCAATTGAATTCGAGGAGACCCACATGCGAAACCGCAGCCTGACCGCTTGCCTGTTCCTGAACGTCTTAGTGATTTTGGCCGCCACCGCGATGTCCGCGAGCGCGCAGGGCGTGATCATTCCGCGCCAGTGCGAGAACTGCCCGGAGCGACCGCGACGCCCCATCCAATTGCCGCGCGCACTGCCGATCAAGTCGATTAAGCTCGACACGAAGATCGCGGCGCAGGTGGCGACCACGCACGTCGAGCAGGTCTTTCGCAATGACACGGACCAGACGCTCGAAGGAACTTATTTTTTCCCCATCCCGGAGACGGCTTCCGTGTCCGAGTTCGCGATCTGGGACGGCGAGCGGCGCTTGGTCGGCGAAGTGCGCTCGCGCGAAGAGGCCCGCCGCATCTACGACGAGATCGTGCGCCGCCAGCGCGATCCGGGCCTGCTCGAATACGCCGGCAAGAATCTCTTTCAAGCGAGCATCTTCCCGATTCCGCCGCGCTCGGATAAGAAGTTGGAATTGACCTATACCCAAGTTCTCCGGGCGGAAGGCGGCACGGTCGCTTACCGCTACCCGCTCGGCACGGGCCACAACCTGACGAACATCGGCACGGTCGCCGGCCGCGTCGAGATCGAGGGAGGGGACCAACTCCGCAATATCTATTCGCCGAGTCATGCGATTGACGTGAAATCGTCGCGTGAAGGGACGCGCGCCAGCGTCTCTTTTGCATCGACGGCAGGTCGCGAGGCGCAAGACTTTCAATTGTTCTACACGCTCTCGGACGCCGATTTCGGGTTGACCTTATTGACGCACCGCGAGCCGGGCAAGGATGGTTATTTTCTGCTGATGCTGTCGCCGAAGGACAACTGGACGGAGGCCGAGTACGCGGCGAAAGACATCGTCTTTGTGCTCGACACTTCCGGGTCGATGGCCGAGGAAGGGAAGATGGAGAAGGCGCGGGCGGCGCTGCTCTTCGGCGTCAAATCCCTGCGCGATGGGGATCGTTACAACGTGATTTCGTTCGCGGGCGAAGAGCGTTTGATGGAGAGCGG
>JACCRA010000028.1 GCA_013813825.1 Pyrinomonadaceae bacterium
GCGGCGGCGGCGCGCCTGCAGGCTTCGACCGCAACGTGACGCACGTGCGCTGGACCTTCTCCGGCCCGTTGTCAGCGACCGCTCCCAACAATGCCGGCAATGTCGGCTTCGCCGTGCGGATTCGATAGGAACTGCCTGATCTGGTCGGCTCCCAACTCGGCGGGGTGTTGGCGTCGCCAGGTTGGTTGTGTTGAGTCATACGCTGAGTTTTATTTCCTTTTGGGTCGGGCGACCAGTCCCGCCCTCAACTCTTCCTGCATTATCCGGCGCTACTGTTTCGGCGTCGGTTGGAGCGTTTCCAGCTCGGGAGTTGGAGTCTCCCCGCTAACAATGTTTCCTTTGTCACACCAGCACTTACAGCCCGTTAAGTTTATACGTCGGGCGGACCTACAGTTGGTCCACCGTAATTTTGCCGTGAGCGAAAAAAATATTCTCACGAGAATAGCCCGCCACCATCTCCATCGCCGGCTATGGGTAGAGATTCACCTGCAGTTTAGCAGACCACGCTTTGGCGGTCGTCACCTCAATGACTGATTTCACTTCTGAGATACGTTTTGCCGGGAAGCCTTCTGTGAGATGGCCTGCAACTCCTGTGCGGATAATTTACCGGCGTCAGGAATCTCTCGTTCGAGAACGTATTTGGGCATGACGATCCCCTTTTCGCAAAAGATAAAAAGCAGATTGCTTCTGTGCCAAATCTAGCGAGTGGTCAACACTTTTTCTCAAGTCAGCAGCCTAACGCCCGGCATCACCCGCGCCGCTATTCAACTCCTTAATGCCTTCGCTGAGACTTCGGATCCGCGTGGCTATAACTTCAAATGCTGAAAGTGCGCCGCGTTATCAAGAGGTGGCGGCGCTGACGGCGGCGCCAATGATGGCGGTCTCGTCACTGGTCGAAACGACTTCGAGCGCGCTGCCTTGCAGTGGACTCATCTTGACCATGTCGTGCAGATAGGTATCGAGCATGTTGGCTTGGACGTGGCGGGCGTTGAGGCCAGAGATGAAGAACTTGCCTGGGCCGTCGATGTGAATGCTGCTGGCGGTGGCGGCGGCGAGCGCGCGATGCCAGAACTCGACGAACTCGCGGCATCGTTCGTCACCCTCGCGCGCCTGCTCGAAAACTTCTTCGGGTTCAAGGTCTAAAAAGCGCAGGCGCATCGAGCGATGCCCCATGATACCTTCGAGGTGGCCGACGCCGCCGCAGCCGCAGAACGTCTCTTTCGGGTCGAGCGTGACGACGGTGTGGCCCCCTTCCGAGACGGCGTCGCCCTGCGGGTAGCGTCCCAAGCCGATGCCGACGCCGAGGTACCAAACGCGGACGAGTTTATCGAGTTGACCGCGCGTCGCCGCCAGACCCGCGGCCAGCGCAGCAGCGTCGTTGAGAACACGGACGGGCTTCCCCGTGCCTTTCGCGCCGAGCAACGCGGCGAGCGAATCTCCAAGATGCAGCCCTTTGGTCTGTTTCAGATTCGGCGAGTCTTCGATAAAACCGTTGCGATTGATGCCTGGGAAGCCGACTCCGATGGCGTCGATTTCGCTGCCCTCGCGTGCCTTCTCAATCGCGCGCGCGATAATCTGCACGATCTCTTCAGCCGGCATCCCGCCCAAAACATCCGACGAATTTTCAGCGTCGGGGAATCTCCAAACAGTGCCAACGATTTTGTTGTCTTCCACGATACCGACGGCAACATGCTCCGTCACCAGCGCGCCGATTGATTTGGTCATAAAGAATCTCTCAAAGCGATTGATTCATTTTCTCATTGATTCATCGGCTCATTTTTTATGGAATCAATGAACCAAGAGGCAAGGAACCAATCGGTCGTTTCAGTTAAATCTCGACAACTTGTTCAGGCCGTTGAAGGCAGCGGCTTTGTAGCATTCGGCGAGGGTCGGGTAGTTGAAGACGGTGTTGACGAAGTAGTCAACCGTTCCCTTGAGTATGAGCACCGCCTGCCCGATGTGGAGAATCTCAGACGCGCCTTCACCGATGATATGAACGCCGAGAATCTCGCGCGTCTCGCGATGAAAGATGATTTTCAGACGCCCCGTCGTGTCGCCGCGAATCTGGCCGCGTGCGATCTCGCGGTAGAACGCAACGCCCACTTCGTAAGGAACATCTTCGTCTGTCAGTTGCTCTTCGGTTTTTCCCACGAAGGAAATTTCAGGAATCGTGTAGATGCCATAAGGGTAGTTAGCCGGATCAGACTGAATGACCGAGCCAAAGGCTTGGGCGGCGGCGATCCGCCCCTGCTCCATTGAGACGGAGGCTAGACTCGGAAAACCGATCACATCTCCGGCGGCGAAGATGTGCTGCTGGGCGGTGCGGTACTCATTATCGACGACGATGCGACCGCGATTGTCGGCTTCGAGTCCGGCGGCTGACAAGTTCAAATCATCAATGTTGCCCTGCCGCCCGACCGCGTAGAGCAGCGCGTCGCCCGACACACGCTTTTTGCTTTTCAGGTTGGCGACGACCGTGCCGTCAGCCGTCTCCTCGACGCTCTCGACTTCTTCGTTGAGCCGGAGCGTCACGCGGTTGTCGCGCAGGTGATAGCAGAGCGCCTCGATCATCTCCGAGTCGGCGAAGCCCAAGAGGCGCGTCTGCTTCTCGATGATGATGACCCGCACGCCGAGCGCGGAGAACATCGAAGCGTATTCGACGCCGATGACGCCGCCGCCCACGACAATCAAAGTTTTCGGAATCGCAGTGAGCGAGAAAATCTGGTCGCTGCTGATGATCGTCCGGTTGTTAAGGGGAACGAGCGGCGATTCGGCTGGGCGCGTGCCCGTCGCGATGAGGACGTTAGCGGCTTCGTAGTCAGACTGCCCGCGCGAATTTTCGATACGGATGTGGTGCGGGTCGATAAAGCTGGCTGCGCCGGTCATCGTCTCGATGCCGTTGCGGGAGAGTTGCGCCATCGTCACGTCGATCTCGGTCTTAATTACCTGCTGCACGCGGAACGAGAGGTCGGCGATGGTGATGTTCTCTTTCACGCGATAATTCATGCCATAGATGCTCTGGTATTGATAACCGGAGAGATGCATCACGGCTTCGCGCATCGACTTCGAGGGAATCGTGCCCGTGTTGATGCACGCACCGCCAACCACCTCGCGTCGCTCGACCAGCGCCACGCGCTTGCCTAGCTTCGCGCCCTGAATCGCGGCGCGTTGTCCCGCCGGGCCTGACCCGATGACGATGAGATCAAATGTTTGCATAGCTCGCTCGTTGTGTGCCGCAGCGTTCGACCGCGCGCCTCTCTCGCTCCCGACAAAATCAGTTTCGTCAGAGGTGCAACTTTTCAAGCGGCGGCGGTCATGATTCTTCGGACCCCAATATCTTCTGCGTTGCCGGCTGCTATCGATGGCGACAGGTATCGCGCTGGAACGGGTGCGGCGAGGCGATCTGATTACGCTTGCGACGGCTGAATCTATTATAGACGCGCGAAAAGTCAAGAACTAAATTCGGTGTCGCCTTACATCTTATAGCGGTTCTCACTTGCGTGCGACTGAGTACCCACAATGTTTGAACCAGCCTAGCATGCTGGCTGTGGCCACCAGCTGGATAGCTGTTGCCAATGACTTTTCCAGTTCGTCGCGCGTGCGGGCTTTAGCCGCACGCAAAGCAGTCTTGCTCTTTGACCAGCAGTTCTCGGAGATGATCCAAAGACCTAACCCGTCGCTAGCACCCAGCGCGCTTGTAGTGGTTACGTTCACTGGCAGCTAAGCACTTTTTTTGCGCCCCAAGCCGAGTTGTCGCGGCACGCGCCCGAGCGTCGGGAGGCTGACCTCCATCCGGGCTTGCTCGGCGACGTGGGAACGCAACTCCACGAGCGTGGCATCAGTGCGGCGGCGGACTTCCGCGCGCAGCAGTTTATGGTGGGCGACTGACAGTCGCGCTGTCTGCCCCGCACCGTGCGGACGTGGGGCCAAGTCCGCGCCGTCGCGGTGCAGGCGGCGCAGTTTGTTGACGAAGGTCGTGCCAACGCCGAACAGTTCGGCGACCTCCGCGATAGCCAAGCGATCCTAAACGTCGCTGCTTTCACTGTGATTGGCTTAGCGCTCTTTGGACTGGCTTTTTTCCTGATGGGAAAGGTGACGCCCTTCTCTCTTTGTAAGGAAAAAGAAGAAGATCAAAACATTGCTCTCGCCATTGTCATGGCCTCTGTCATTATCGGCATTGCGATGATTATTGTAGCTGGCAGATTCAACTTGTAAGTGCAACTGTGCAACCACAACACACCGCAGCAGTAAGGTCGTTCGATTGTTTTGGAAACTCCAGAGCCCGCCACAGCTACGCCTCTCATCAAAGGCGTCAACAGGTGTCCTCTGAACAGATAACCGAGTTGCACTTACAAGTTGAATTCACGAACATTTAGTTGGCACACTATAGGCACACCAAACAATACGGGCAGCCAATTGGCTGCCCGTGAGTTGTTGATTAAATTAGTGGAGCCGAGGGGGATCGAACCCCTGACCTCATGACTGCCAGTCATGTTTGAGGCTTTTTAGCAGAGTACGGCCGACTATGTTTGAGTGTTCTAGAGTGCGTTTTTGTTGGCCATCTCATCGAGCACGAGTTTCGTTGAGTTCGGCTCAGTATCGTCCTGTTTGGCTCAGTTGGCACACCAGAGGCACACCAAAATCCCTTGTGCAATGATTGAGAAACTAGCGTTCATTGCGGTCCTTTACTTAGCTGTCGTCGCCTGCTCGCCCAAACTACGCCAGTCGCCGGACTGGATGAAGCTGGCCCAGTAGAAGGGGTGGCTCCAATCCCGTTCACTGCCGTCGCTGCCCACGTCGGACTGTAAACCTCTCTGCTGCCCGCCCGACGCCTGCTTGCCGCCGCGCAGCATCCCGAGTTGCACTTGCCGCAGCGCCTCGGCCCTGCCCTCGCCCGCCTGTAGGCGCTTGTAGTAGGCCGCCATCAAGTCGCGGGTGGCCGTATCGCTCACTTGCCATAGAGTAATCACTTGGCTCTCGCTGCCTGCCAGCACCAGCGCCCGCCTGAGGCCGTAGACGCCCTCGCCGTTACCGACTTCGCCCAGCCCCGTCTCGCAGGCGGAGAGGACCACCAGTTTCGTGCCCCACAGGTCTAATCCGGCCGCCTCAAACGCAGTCAGTATGCCATCTTCACCTGCACCCCCCCGAAGTTGATTGGCCCCTGCTAGGGCGATACCCGAGCGCAGCAGTGGGTTCTCACTGAGAATGACCTGCTGCAGTGACGGCCCCTCACTCCCCACCCCGATGCTCAACCCGCGCGTCTCCGACTCCGCCGGTTGCGGTTGGTCGGGCAGGAAGAACCCGTGGGTGGCGATGTGCAAAATGACGGGGCCGGTGACCTGCTTAAGCGCCCCCTCCGTAGCTTGAGCGCCCGTTCGCACTTCCGGCTTCGGCAGTGTGGCGCTGATGGCCTTGGCTTCCTCTGCAGTCCCGGGCAGCGGAGCGAACTTAGCCTGGCTGAGATCCGCTGACCGACGCTCACCTGAACCCGGCCTTAGCTGTGACATTTCACTAGCCGCTTGGGACTGTTCGTACAATGGGTTGGCCAATACCGTAGGGGGCTGCCTACTCTCGGCGTGTACTTGCAGCCTTAACAGGTCACGTCCGCTCGTCAAGTAGGTGAAAGAGTAGGTCTCCACTGAGTAACGGTCCTGTTCATCGACCAGAGCTTCGAAGGGGATAAGGTTCAACTGTCCGTCCGGCGAGAGGAAGACCGTGCGCACCTCGCCGAGCAGCTTGCGGATTGGGCGCATTACCCTCTCATCAAGGGCGCGCGCCACCTGCTTGACGTCACCGCGTTTCGGGTTCATTAAGGCCTTACGGAACCGCGCCACCTCCGTATCAATGGCGGCACTGTCGCCCAGTTCTACCGATGCGGGCGCGCCCTCTTTCTTTAGCACATAGGCGACATAACGCTCGGCTCCTGACCTCTCGCCGACTTTAGCCTGCGGGTTATATGGTCGGTACGAAACAACTTCCACCAGAGCCGCCCCGGGCGGGAGAGCCGCCTGGACGCGCTCAAGCGTCACGGGCTGAGTCTGCGTTTTATAACCCACACTCTGAGAGTTGATTTCAGTCTCTAACCGGTCCGCCTCGATCAGGAGTTTCGCGATTTCGGCTTGGCGCTGTGCCGGATCCCCTTGCGCGGGACTCCTTAACACCAGCGCGGCCAGTTGTGCGCGGGCGGCGGCAAGCCGCTCTAGCAGTGCCCGCCCATGCGGGTCAAGCCGGCGGCGCAGCGCTGAAACGCTTTCGGCCATCGTGTCAAGCACGCGCCCCTTCCGCCGCAAGACGGTGAGCAGCGCCAGGCGCGGCGCCTGTGGGTCATTAGGTGCCAAGCGGGTGTGAAGCGTTATGGTGGCATCCGTCTCCCCCGCGAGCGTAGCCATGTAGCTGAGCTTCTGCGCCTCCGAGCCGGTTGTTAGGATGTACGCGAGGTTTCGCTCGCGGATGTCGTTACCACGTGCCATGAGAGGTATGGCTTGCGCCACTTGCCCGCTCGCTGAGTAGAGCTGCGCCAAGTTATGTAGGTACATGGCCGTGTCCGGGTGCTCCGGCCCGAGCGCCTCCTCGGTGATGGTTAAGGCGCGCTTATAGAGCGGCTCAGCACGGGAAAACTCCCCCACATTTCTGTACACGGACGCAAGGTTATTGAGCACAAGGGCTACTGCCGGGTGGTTGTGCCCTAACGCCTTTTCGTTGATTTCGAGGGCACGTTGGAAGAGCGGCATTGCTTGGCCATAGTCGCCTTTGTTGGAGTAGACGAACGCCAGGTTGTTGAGGGACGTGGCGACGTCCGGGTGCTCGGGGCCGAGCGCCTTCTCTCTTATCGCGAGTGCTCGCCGGTACAGCGGTTCGGCGCGCACATACTCGCCGCGAGCATGGTAGATTGATGTCAAGGCGTTAAGCGCAGGGACGAGTGCCGGGTGTTCTGCCCCGAGCGCCTTCTCCTGGATAGCTAAGGACTGCTGAGAAAACAGCTCGGCCCGAGCGTAGTCCCCCTTCTGGGCGTACAGCGCGCCGAGGTTATTCATCATGGTGGCCACGTTCGGGTGCTCGGCCCCCAAAGAACTCCGGTATATCTGCAAGGCGCGCTGCATCAGTGCCTCCGCCCGCACGTAGTCGCCCTTAGCTCTGTAGACGGCGGCCAGGTTATTCAGGTAGACGACGAGTTGCGGGTGCTGCGGGCCGAGCGCTTTTTCGGAGTTTGTAAGTGCCCGCTGAGACAGCTGCTCGGCTAAATCGTATGCGCCCGCCAGCCGGTACAACTCGCCGAGGTTATTCAGCAAAGAGGCGACCTCCGGGTGCTCCGGCCCGAGCGCCTTCTCCTCTATCTTGATGGCGCGCTGATACAGCGGCTCTGCCTGCTTGTAACCGCCCTTGTCAACGTACAAGAGAGCCAGGTTGCTGAGGGACTGTGCCACCGCGACGTCGTCAGGCCCAAGCGCCTTCTCGTAAATCGCCAAGGACTGCTGGAACAAAGTCTCCGCACGTGTAAAGCCCCCTTGTAGCTGGCGTAGGGTCGCGAGTCGGCTAAGGGCCATAGCCGTGCCGAGGTGCTCCGGCCCTAGAGACCTGCGGGCGAGGTCGAGGGCGCGTTCCACGAGCGGCACCGCCTCGCTGTAGCCGCCTGCCTCTTTCAGCTTCTGGGCCTGGTCTAATAGCTGCAATAATGCCTCCTCCGGATCAGCAGCTTGTGATGTGCCCTGCCCGCCCGCCCGTTCGGATGCTCCGAGCAGTAGACACAGTATTAACAGCGCCACAGACATCCGCCGCGTTCGTACTAAAGTTTTCATCCTCGATTCAAACTCCGTAAATAGATTCCTCTGCAACTAAACTCGGCGGATGCGCGCGGATAATATTATCGGCGCCCTGAAATTCACCTGACGCTCATCGGTTTACTTGCGGATGCTCATCGAATTAAATCCGTTCTAGAGCGGCCACGTGGCGTGAGCTCATCACCCGGCTTACCCCTAGTTCCCGCGCGATCCGGAGCCGCACACCCCGCGTGAACATGCCGTAGTGCCGGAGCAGCTCAAACACATGGAGCTGACGGAGTCCGGCACAGAATCGCCGCCCAGCGTTACATCGCCAGCGCCCGGCCGCCCGGCGGCAGACCCTCGTCAAAATTCACCATCACGAAAATAGTTAAAACACATCATCACTCTTGAACTGTCCTGGCGGTATTGTCAACATAAACTGACGAGGAGAAGACAACCGTCGTGTCAGATTAGCTCAACCTATGCTTAACTCATCTTATTGGCCGACGATTTCACTCTTCAAGCTGCCGCGCGAACTCCGACCACCTCTTCCCAAGTCACGCACCTCGACTTCATCACTTTATTGGGCGGCCGGTTCAGAAGCTGCTGCCCGCGTACTCTTGATACTATGACCCAGGTTTCTCGTCTGGGAGCTGCGGCGATTCAGAATGAATTTTCTTCTCCTATCCAAAGATTGCCTCAGTCACCAGGCGATGCCGTAGTCCTCGCCATAGTGGCTCGATCCGCCCCACATCGTACCGTGCGCGCGGTCAAAGAAGATCGCGTTGATCGGGCCGGAGGTGCGCTCCTCGAAAGTCAGTTCGTAGCCCATCTTCCTTAATTCGCCGCGCACCCACGGCGGCATTGACTCGGCCAGCAAAATGCGCCCCGGGCGTGTCTCGTGTGCGCCGAAGGAGCTACGCATCTGGAAGCTGTTGACGTTCGGGGCCTCCGCCGCCTCCTGGACGTTCATCCCGAACTCGACCACGTTGAGGAAGAACTGTAAGAGGTTCTGGTCCTGGCTGTCCCCGCCCTGAACGGCGAACGCGAGGTATGGCTTGCCGTCCTTCAAGGCGAGGCTCGGCGTGAGCGTGACGCGCGGGCGCTTGCCCGGCTCGATGACGTTGAAGGGGTTCTCCGCCGGGTCGAGCACGAAGCTCTGCGCGCGCTGGCTGAGGCCGA
>JACCRA010000055.1 GCA_013813825.1 Pyrinomonadaceae bacterium
GACCGCACCAGCGGCAAGGTACACTGGCGAGGCAGTCGCATGGAGAGTTGTGTTGGAAGGTTTAGTCACCCACCAAGCATCTCAAAGTTCGACTGCTTTTTGCTACTCAATTGGTAAAACTCGAGTACCAGATATTGACAATAATCCAAGCGCGTGGGTCGTGTGCTAAGAGCCATGCGCTAATTATCAGGATTTTTACCCTTTTGCGTAAGTCCTAATTAGGATAAGATAGTCCGCACGGCTCTTGCTCAAGATCAACTTGCCCTTTATCAATCTCCATTTCCCTAGCTTCTTCTGAACTTAGCTTCTTCTTAGATTCACCAACTCGGACGAAAGCATCTCCCCCTACCGTTCTTACAAGCTTGTCTGTCCGATAGAATACTCGGAAAAGAATTATGAAATCTTCAACACCGTCATTACGGATAGCTTGTATTCTTTTAATGTCATAACGCGCGTCAGGGCAGAACACATCCCCAGTGCGCTCAAGGTTGTTGAGTTGGTCTTGTGATAGCTTTGAACACCCTGAAAATGCCCCGTCATTTTCAATCCCTATTACAATTAGACCACCATCGGGGGCAGTGTTTGCGTATATGGAAAAGTAATCACCAAGCGACCTTGCATGAATTCCGCTGGGCTTCCTCTCCAACCGCCTATCCTCTCTAATTTTCTCTAGCAGCTCCTGAGTGGCGACTTGATAAATTTCATCAACGCTTAAGAGTTGTAGTTGCTTTTCTGAAAATGGAAATAAGAGTTGAGCGTTTTTATCGTTCATAATAAAGGACTTGCGAGAACTTCGAAGTTTTCGAACGAGCTATTTGGGCGATTTTTGGTCTCGATCCCTATTCTATCTTTACTTCAACCGGCTTCGTGTCGCCCGCCTGATAGCCTTCCGGGAAGTTTGAGATATTGACGCCGAAGGGTTGGTCGGCGTCCGTCTCGACGGTGAAGCGCACGGATAAGGGAAGGCCGCGCGCGGCGGCGGCGCGGGGCAGCAATTTATCGACGCGCCATTCTTGGAAGACGACTTGCGGCGCGGCGACTAAGTTGACCATGCGTGAGCCACAGTTGGTGTCGTTGATGTAGAGCGTGACGCGCGAGGCGGTGAAGCGTCCGCGACCGTCGGGCGGCAGGACGGGTTGCAAATTCGCGCGGACGACGATCTCGCCGACTTTGCGCCGCTCTTCGCGGCCCGGCACGAGATACTCGAAGAAGCCAACGCCCGCGCCCCAGACGTAGCCCGCGCCGCCGTCCATCTTCTCGAAGCGACCGCGCGCTGCCTGCTCCGGCAAGAAACGGTAGAGCAGCGTTTTGCCTTCGTCGAGAGGAATAATTTTGGGCTGCGCCAGCACAGCGCCGGGCGGGCGCTCGAAGGCGAACTGGTGCGGGATCAAATGTCGTTTGGCGTCGAACACGAGGGGCGGCGGCTCGGCAGTTTGCTGCGCCTCGAACTGCCCGGCGGCGCGCGTGATCTCGGCGAAGACGGACGCATCGCGCGGCGCGGTGTACGTTATGCCATAGCCGCGCCGCGTGTCGGGTGTCAGAATCCAAAGGGTCGCGCCCGCCGCGCCCGCGCGCAACGAACTCTCGAAGTAAGCGCGGAACCATTCGGCCTGCGTCATCCCTTTGTAGCCGTCTGGTCCCATCCCGAACTCGCCCATTACTAAAGGCTTGTTGATTGAGAAAGCCGCCGCCGCGCGGTTGATGATGAAATCCCTGAGCGCCTCGCCGGAATCAACGAAGCTATCGAGATCGTCTTTCGGGTAATTATGCACGTCGCAGAAATCGACGCCCGGCAATTGGTGCTCCGCGAGCCACGCGCGCCGCTCGAAGGCCGAACGATAGCCCCACGTCCCCGGCGTGACGAGGTGGAAAGGATCGAGCGATTTGATATAGGCGCTCATCTCGGCGACCCATTGGCGGCGCTCGTGCCAGCGGCCGGGGGGGGCTTGCGCCTCGTTCATCAACTCGTAAGCCATGATCGTCGGATCGTCGCGATAGGGCGTGCCAGTCACGGTGTTGGTGCGCGTGACGATCCGTTCGACGTGCTGGCGATAGAGGCGTCTGGCCTCCTCGTCGGTGTAAAAGAGCATTGCGCGTTCGACGTTGATGCCGAAGGGTTGATTTTCGGCGGCGGCGTCGTTGATTCCGGCCCAGCGCAAATACTGTGTGACGCCGCCCGTGTCGCGCCACCAATTCGTTAAGCAGAGTTGGACGCGCAAATTGTTGCGGCCGGCTTCGGCGATGACGCGGTCGAGGTGGACGAAGGCTTCCTCGTTCCAGTCGTCGGGCGCGCGGCGGAAAGGATGGACGCGCGGCCAGTCGGCACGGTCGCCGCCGACCGACAGCACGCCTTCAGTTTCCGTGCCCTCGCCGAATCCCCAGACGCGGACGACCTTGATGCCACTGCGCGCCGCTTGATAGAGCGTCTCAGGCATCCGTGCGCGATCCTCTTCACGGTACATCACGGCGACGTTCGCGCCGACGAAGCGGAAGGGGCGACCGTCGGCAATGAAGCGCGTCCCGTTCGCGGTCACGAAATTGCGCGGCGCGATTCGGCGTTGTGCCGCCGGTTCGCGCACGGTGACGAAAATGGCTGTGCCCACGAACAGCGCGAGCACGACGTAGAGTAACGTCTCTTTCAAAATCTCTGACCTGCCTTTGAAATTGAGTGGCGAGCGGCTACGGGCGTGGGCTACTGCGGGTGAGGTTGAGGAAGCCGGTGATCGCGCAGATTGCACCAAGCACGATCCACAGCAGGACAAACACGCCGAAGCTCAACACTTTGTCAATGTCTGTCTCGTAGGTGCCGTAAAACGCGAAGGCGATAATATGCAAGTGAAAAACTACGAGGCTGACTGCCGCCAGCGCGAACCAACGGATCGAGGGACCAAACGCGCGGGCGCGCGAGAAGCCAAGCGCGGCGGCAATCAGCCAGCCTAACACCCCGCCCAAGATCAACACGAGAAAGACGACGGCCAACGACGAGGTGAAGCGCGGCGCGGACTGCGCCAGCAGCAGCAGCGCCAGAGAAGGTGTCAGCATCCAGAATTAGGTTCCTTTGCGATTAAGCATGACTTAAGAACAAACAAGAAGCCGTCCGCGCTTCCCTCCATCGT
>JACCRA010000135.1 GCA_013813825.1 Pyrinomonadaceae bacterium
AGAAGCGGGGTAACGATGAGAAGCAGATTGAACTTTCTCTTCATGGGTGTCCTCACAAAGGGGGAATAAGGGGAGCCTGCTTCGCAAAGCAGGCCGAAACTAAAGAGTCGCTAATCGCAAGTGAAAACTAAAGACACACTTCAAGCGTGCGTCGTTTAGGATCGCGGAACAAGACGTGTCGATGAGCATCAAAAAAAGTCTTTATCAATTATGGCACTTCGTATTTCGACCCCGACCGAAGGAGGCATTCTCCGGCGCAGCATCGTATTGAGGTGTGTGTTTGTCAGGAAAGGCTTTCGCATTTATCTCGAAGACGAACAAAATAATTATCTTAGCTCGCTCCAGATTAGTGCGCCGCACGCCATACCCGCCTGAAAAGGAAAGCCGCTTGAGGCAGATACTAAAAAACGCGAGAGTAGTTCTGACCGGCGACGAGACACTAAGGGACACGCGAGAGTAACAACATCTATTTTGTGTCTCGCTAATCGCACCTGCTGAGATATAAGAAGAAAGTTCTAGAAAGGTTTCCAAACAGAACTCTCAATCCATCGCGTGTAGGGCGCGCACAGTACACCTTTCTGTCGGCGAGTGTCAACTGAAATCTCTATTAAGTGTCTGTTTGAGAGTACAGATGTAATGTCTTGGAATATCCAGAAAGCATAGACTTAATGCAAATAAATATCCAGAAGCGCGCCACGGCGGGCAGCCCGGCACTAGAAATATCTCAACGACAAAGTGGGCGGAATCCACAACACGTCGCGGCATGCGACCTGATGCCCCCTGCTTCGGCCGATTTTTACAGACACTTCGTCAGTCGCGTCCCTTTGCCGTGTGTGAGCGTAAAGGTGCCAACCTCGTCGCCGGTGTCGGTGAGAGTCACGGTTAATGTCAAAGTTTTCTCGTTGACACTGCCGTGGTAGCGGGCCGGACGGCCAGACGACGTCTCATCAACGCGGACGGGGCCGCCGCGCTCCGCGACGTAAGTTCCCGTCGCGGCGAAGTTGCCGTTGGCGTCCGGCTCAATCCGGCCGAGCGTCCCGTGAGCACAGTCGAATTCGATTTGAGCCTCGGCGTCTGAGACATCAAGGCGGACATGGTTGCCGCCCCACATCCCCTTCGCCATCCGATCTTCGGCATAACCTCTGCTGTCATGGTGCTTCACTGTCGCCTCTTCCTCCCGGTCGTTTCCTTTTCTTTCAACAGGCGTCGCGGTTGCCGTCGTGTCCGCGCGCTGAGATGAACCGGATGGTCTATCTTGTTGTTGCGGCTGGCAGGAGCCGCCTTGCAGGAGCACCAGCAGCAAGCAATGAAAAACAGTAGCGAGGAGCGCAGGGTTGATATTGAGTTGCACTATGAACCATCCTTTCGCCTGACCAGAGGCCGGGCTGCCGCACCGCAAGAAGAGCCGCATTCACCGGGCGGCCGCGAATTTAATCCGGCGCGCAAGGAAATTGCTGGCTGAAAGCGCGATTGTCAGGCAGCGTGTCAATTATCGACATTCGCACACATGCTCTCGATTATTGATTTCAACTATGACACTCATTTATAGATGTGAAAACCATATCAGGCAAGAAAATGATTTGGCGGTACTGACTAGAGAGTGCCGCCGGCGGCACTCAATTGCCGGCCGCGATAATAATCAAGGTCGTCATTCAGACGTTGCCGAAACCATCGGACTATCGTTAATGTGTCACTCTGAAATATCTTAACGCCGGGTTGACGAGCGCACTGCAATCACGGTCCACCAATAAATTTTCATCGAGGTATCCCATGAAACAGCGACTACTTCTGTCTTTCGTCTTAACAGTTTCAATCGTCATGCTATTAGCTTCGCCGCACGTTATCGCGCAGCAGGCGACGAATGGAAGCTTGAAGGCCGGACAGTTCGACCGCAGCCGCTACTCCATCAAACATCAGAGGTTCGTTCTTGATAACGGCCTGACGCTGCTGGTGCATGAAGACCATAGCGTACCCATTGTCGGCGTTAATCTTTGGTATCACGTCGGATCGCGCAACGAAAAGCGGGGCAAGACCGGCTTTGCACATCTCTTCGAGCACTTTTTCTTTAACGGTTCCGAGAACTACCCGCACGGCTTTCGCGAGGCGATGGACGACCTCGGCGCGAACAATCGCAACGGGACGACGAATGGCGACCGGACCAACTTTTTTGAAGATGTTCCGGTCTCGGCCCTTGAGCGCACGCTATATCTCGAAGCGGACCGAATGGGCTTTTTGGCTGGTCGCATCTCGAAGGAAATGCTGGAGCGCGAGCGCGGCGTGGTGCAAAACGAGAAGCGGCAGGGCGAGAATCAGCCCTACGGCCGCGTGTTCACCGAAATCGCCGGCAAACTCTATCCGTATTCCCACCCTTACTCTTGGTCAACCATCGGCAGCATGGAAGACTTAAACGCCGCTTCGCTCGACGACATTAAAGAGTGGTACAAGACCTACTACGGGCCGAACAACGCGGTCATCTCGCTGGCGGGAGACATCACGCCCGCGCGCTCTCTGGAACTGGTCACGAAATACTTCGGCGGCATTGCTCCGGGGCCGCCGCTCAGTCGCACCGAAAAATGGATTCCACAACTCGACCGCCACATCCGCGATGAGATGCAAGACCGCGTGCCGCAGACGCGCATCTATCGCGTCTATCACGCGCCAACTTGGAAGGACGCTGAAATCAGTCACCTGAATTTGTTCGCCGAAGTGCTCTCCGGCTCGAAAAGCTCGCGGCTGGATCGCCGGCTCGTCTATGAAAAGAAATTGGCGACGGGCGTCTCCGCCGGCGTCAATGCCAGAGAACTTGGCAGTATCGTGATCGCCACCGTTACGGTGAAGCAGGGAATTGACCCGGCGGAGGCCGAGCGCGAGATGGACAGCGTGATCAACGAACTGATTGAAAATGGCCCGACAACTGAAGAACTCCAACGGGCGCGGAGCCGCACGCTCGCCAATTTCCTGCGCGGCATCGAACGCTTGGGCGGCTTCGGCGGGCGCTCCGACGTGCTGGCCGAAAGCATGACCTACGGCGGGTCGCCCGACGCCTACCTCGATGGACTTGAGCGGATGGCGAACGCCGGGCCGGCCGAAGTGCGGGCGGCGGGACAGAAGTGGCTGCGCGCCAATCACTACACGTTGCTCGTCAAGCCGTTTCCCAAAATCGCCGCCGGCAGCAACAGCAGCCTTGACCGTTCAATCCTTCCCGCCTTGAGTCCCGCGCCTGACATCAAGTTTCCCGAAGTCCAGCGCGCTAAATTGAAAAACGGACTGAACGTGATGCTGCTTGAGCGGCATTCCGCGCCCATCGTCAACCTGACGCTGGCAATCGATGCCGGTTTCGTCTCCGACACGGCGGCCAAAGCCGGGGCCGCCTCGCTGGCTCTTGACGTGATGGACGAGGGGACCAAAACGCGCGATGCCTTTCAGATCGTCAACGAGCTTGATTCGCTCGGCGCGCGTTTGAGCACCTTCAGCC
>JACCRA010000140.1 GCA_013813825.1 Pyrinomonadaceae bacterium
CCTCTGTAAGCAGAGTTGATCTGCTCGAAAAACAAAGGGCTTTGGCTTTTGTGGGTAAGCTAATGCGGGCGGGATAGTGCTTGATCTACAATTCAAGCTACTGTAGGATGTTGCTCCGCTCGCGTCAGCTTCGGCTGGCAAAAGCCGTTGAACTAAGCAGAAGACTCGCTCTGACCTGAAGAATTGGCGCGGGTCTTTTTGCTTTTCAACAATTATCAATTCTTAACGCGCCGGCAGTATAGTCCGATTTTAAGCGGGCGTCGAGGCTTTAAACTTGGCATAACCCGGACATAATTATGTCGTGATTTGTACTTCTGCTTTAATTGCTCGCCAGCTTATGCCTTTTCGGGCGAGTTCCCTGCTTAGCGCAGCCTCAGACCGCCCCAACTTCGCGGCCACGCCAGACAGCTTTAGGTCTTCACCATGTCGCAAAATGTGACGGGCGGCGTTCTTTACTTCGCGTCGTAGTGCTGCGGGAGACCGCTTGAGCGGAGCGCCCACCCTGACGCCGGCTCTTTTCTTGTGAAACTTCTCTTCTGATTTTATTCGCTCCTTTAAGCCAATGGCCTGAACCTTGTCACGATTGGACACCCCGGCATCGACACCGGCTTTATTAATCGCGGCCTTCAATTCTTCGGCGATAGTATGAGCGAACACGTGCGGCACCGCATCGGCGAACCTATTCTTGAAGGCTTGGATGAAATGGTCGCGGTGGGGTGGACTATGAAAATACGTGAGCGGGATGTGAATGGGGCCGTGGGTACTGACAGTCTCCGAACTACCATCTAAGGCGGAGACAACTACCAAGCGGGCGTCAATAAGGAGATCGATAGTGCCTTGCGAAAACCCCAACTCAACCGCAAAGAACAGCATATCACTGTGTATTGGTTCGCTATCTTCGGGCGGGTTGGCATTATCATCCGACGCTTTCCGTTCTTTCATCAACCGGCCTCCCTGTACGGCCTTCCCCCTGTTGAAAAATCCGGCTCGCTCAAATCGCACAGGGTAGCGATCTGTCCCCACAAAGCTGGTTGCAATCCGAACGCTGTGGGTGAGAGCAAGCCGAAATTGATCTGTTACAACGTCAAGCTAGTTCCTCCCACCTCGATACCGGCGATGCGTCACTGGTCGCCCCATGAAGCGGCTCCACGCCTGCTGTTCTTCCTCCTCCCGCCGCTGCTCCCGCAACTCGATCTGCTTGAGGGTCTGTTGCTGCTCCATGTAGGTTTCAACGAACGCCGGCGTGCCGCGCAGCGCTATCACTTCCGCCGGCTTGAGCGCGTCGGGCAGTTGACTGATGTGCCACTCCTGCCGCGTCATCGGCGCGACGCTTGGCCCCCACTGCGTCGCAAAGCCGCGCAATGTGTCGATGAAATTGTCCATCCCCTTCTTCTTCTCAGGCCGCATCAACTGCACCGGCTTCCCCATCTCTTCGAGCGGGTAGTGGTAGCTTGTCATCTCTTCACGGGCCAGCTTGAAACTCAAGTCCGACTTGGAAGGCGTCACGAAATGCTCTTTCGTCCGCGGATTGAAAGCCAGCTTGATCTCTTCGTCGGCGCAGACGAAGTACAGCCGCGTGCGCCCGATTAACTGCGGCCGGATCGGATTAGGCTTCGTCTGCTCCATTAACATCAGCCATTCCTGAATCTGCGGCAGCCCTAAGTTGTAGTCCGTGTTCCATGCCTCCCAATACTCGCCGTGTTCGTCCATGAAAGTCTGCGCCACGCCGCCCTCGCCGCACTGCTCGTGCGACATCTGCGACAACTCCGGCTCGCCCACGAAGCCGAGCCGGCGCTGCTGCGCTTCGATGAGCGGCTGCACTTCACCAACAGCCGCGCCGGTCGGCGGCACGAGGTAGCCGAAGACGAAGAAACTATCAGACAGGGGGTAGTTGGCGCGCGGCCGTGCGCCATGAGAAATCACCCACTTGTGCGCCGCCGTCTGCCCGTAATCCTGCATCCGGCCCCAGTTCCAATCCACCGGCACGCGGTAATTGCCATCCTCGTCGAAGAAGTGGCGGTCGAGGTTGAACTGCCCGTAGTACGCCACCAACTCCGCCCACGTGATCAGCACGTATGGTTCGCGCTCGCGCCAGTTCTTGAAGACCTGGCCGGGCTGCGAGGCGTGATAGTCACGACTGACTTCCTGCGCGATGGCCTCAACCGTCATCGGGGAGCCGCCGTAGCCGTAGGGCAGCGCATTGAACCACGCCTGCGACTTCCACGGGTGCTCGCGCCAGTCCATCTCGAATTTGTTGACGCCGGGCGTGTGCGCGTCGGTCGCGTACTGATTCATCATGCCGAGCGGTGTGCCGAGCTTGACGACCGAGTTGGAGGTCTGCGACAGCGCCGTGTTCTGCTTAAACGCCCCGCCCGGCCACGATTGAAACTCATCCGCCACGACGACCGAGGCGCGCCTCTGCCGCCCCACGCTCTCCGTCGGCGCGCCGCCCGAGATGACCGCGCCGTTCGCCGGGTTGGCGATATTCATGTAGGGCAGGTCGCGCTGAAGGTTGAAACCTCCGGGCAACATCCACGAGGGAGTCAGGCGCAACTGAAAGCGCACCTTCTCGAAGAGCGTGTCCGGGTCGGCCTTCGAGTCAACGAGGTCTTCATTCGCCGAAACGAGGAAGGCGGAGAAGCCCGGCACGAACAGCCAGTGCTTGACCACCCAATCGAGCGCGCCGACCGTCGCGCCCATGTCGCGCGACTTCTCGACCATGCCTGAAGTGCGCCGCCGCAGGACCGTCTCATCCAGCCAGCGCAGGTAACGCTCCTGATACTCGAACGGCTCGAAGGGCTGCACCTTCAGGAGTGAGCGCGGATCGTAGCCCCACGCATACATCCCGAACCAGTAGATTGTCCCGTCCTGCCCGGCGCACCGCTCGCGCTCGCGTTGGTAGTCCGCTTCCGTCTTGAGCGACTCCAACAGGCGCAAGCGCCGCGCGGCGCACTCGGCCGCCCGCTCGATCTTCTTCGCCTCCGTCGCGCCCTGCCACACGAGGTAAGCCCGCTCGATGTCGTTGTCAGCGTTGGCGGCAAGGTCACGCGATCTTGCCAGTTCATCGGGAATCAGCGCGCGGGCGTCAAGGCAGGCTTGCAGTTTGGCGAAGATCGCACTGTCACCGCCGCCCCCGACGAACGTCTCCGCTTGGTCGATGGCTTCGAGGTAGCCGAGTTCTTCGTCGATGAGTCTTCCGAGGTTCATCACTTCAATCACATCACGTACTCTGTCAGATCAACGTACTTTTCCGCTTCGGGTTTGCGCGCCAACAATTCGCGGGCAATCTGTTCGCGCGTTACGTCAGAGCCTTCGGCCAGAGCCTTGTCGTAAATGCGCTCGATGGCGTCGGCGTAGCCCTGCTTGCGGCGCGCCACGTCCGCGTCATTCTCTCGCGGGGCTTGTTCCAGACCGCGCACCCTCGCCAGATATTTGGCGGCGGCTTGGGAGTCGTGGACTTCGATCTCGGTGACGACTTCGCGGATCGGCGGCTGCCCTGCTTCCGTCGGGATGAACCGTTCGCGCTGTTTGAGCTTTTTGATGAGGTGCGAATAGCCGGCTCGCTTCGCCGCCCGCAGGATTTCGTTGTCGGGGAAGATGTCGGCGAGGTCGGCGCGCATATGTGAGGCCAGCGTGCCGAGGATTTCATTGTTCTTAATGCGTGCGTCGTCGAGGCGGGCGGCGATCTGCGCCTTGATCTTATCGTTCCTTAACAGGCGGGAGGCCGCGACTTCGGCGCTCGCGCCGGGCGCATAGCCGGCATCTTGCGCCGCCTTCTTGCCGTTGCCGCCGTTCGCCACGTAGTTCTCGACGAACTTCCGCCGGCGCGGCGGCAGTGGCTCGTCCTTAACAATTTTCTTCCGTGGAGCCATATCAGTTGTCACTCAGGATCAACTCGTCATGCAGGGCGGCCCATGCCACCTCACGAGCCACCCGGCGGCGGGCAAAGCCAGTCACCAGCGCGAAGTTCATCGCCTCAAATCGCCACCACATCCAACGGACGGAGTGTTCCGGGATGCCGCGCGCGCGCATCGACTCAAGGTAATCGGCCTTGAACTTCGCGACGACTGTGAAAGCGGCTTGATGGCTGTGTGGCACGTTCGACATAGCTTATTGTAACGCATTTGCGACTTTATGACTTTACGACTTTACAGACTGACGACTCTTTCGCCACGCTTCCGCCCATTCGTTGAGCAGGTCGCTAAAGTCCGTGCGCTCGGCCGCCGGCTGGCCCCTGTTCATCTCGTGCAGGCAGTCGCGCACATACTCATGCAGGTCTTTGAGGAGGAAGCCGGAGACGGGCGTGTAAGCCTCATCGCCGCGCTTGGCTCGCACCCGCCCGCGCGGACGGCCGACGGATGGCGCGGAGTCTTTCGTCGGTGCTGGTCGCGCCGCCGCCGCGCCCTTTCCCTTCGCGCTTTTAGAGTTGCCGCGCGCGTTGGATTTGCCGCTCACCGAGGCGATCTCCTT
Source organism: Pyrinomonadaceae bacterium (assembly GCA_013813825.1). Taxonomy (GTDB): domain Bacteria; phylum Acidobacteriota; class Blastocatellia; order Pyrinomonadales; family Pyrinomonadaceae; genus JACCRA01. Next base: position 4,471 of record JACCRA010000140.1, read on the forward strand.
TTCGACCTTCTTGAGCATCAAGGCTTGGCTACGTTCGGATTACTGACGCGCGCTTCATCTCTTGAATAAGTAGAACCTGCGCCCGCAATTCACGCACTGGTAGCGGTAAGCGCCGCACCAAGCGAGGGCGAACTGCCACGGCGTGCGCCGGCGTTGCGGCCGGAGGTGTTGGCTGCCGCATGACGGACACCTCCATAGTTGCCGCCGCTGCCACCAACTCAGCTTTCGGTTCACAACTTAGCGACTAAGTCACCTGATGTCGGCCCGCTTCA
>JACCRA010000167.1 GCA_013813825.1 Pyrinomonadaceae bacterium
TGTCGCGCAAGAACTTGGATGAGTTGCAGGAGTTCGTTAAACGCTACGGCGCGGGCGCGCTCGCGTGGTTGAAGTTGACGGGCGACGAGGTGTCATCATCGTTGCTCAAGGCGCTCGGCGAAGAAACGCTGAAGCGCTTGGCTGGGACGGCGGGCGCGCGACAGGGCGATGCCGTCCTCGTGGTGGCGGGCAAGCAAAAGACGGTGGCGGCGAGTCTCGGCGCGCTCCGCAATGAAATCGCGAAGCGCCACCAACTGATCCCTGCGGACACTTACGCGCCGCTGTGGGTCAACCAATTCCCGATGTTCGAGTTCAACGAGGGCGACGGACGCTTCTATGCGATGCACCACCCATTCACCTCGCCGCTTGACGAGGACTTGCCTTCGTTGGAGCGCGCGGTCGAAGGCGGTGAGATAGAGTTGCTCGCTTCCCTACGCGCGAAGGCTTACGATCCCGTGATCAACGGCGTGGAGATGGCGAGCGGCTCGATCCGTATTCACCGGCGCGACGTGCAACGCTTGATCTTCAGGGCGCTCGGAATGTCGGAGGAAGAGGCGCGCGCCCGCTTCGGCTTCTTCCTTGACGCGCTCGAATACGGCACTCCGCCACATGGAGGCATCGCGCCGGGCATTGACCGCTTAATCATGGTGCGCGCCGGCACGGACAACATGCGCGACGTGATCGCGTTCCCCAAAACGGCCGCCGCCGCCGATCTGATGATCGAGTCGCCGGGTGAGGTTGAGCCGCAGCTCTTGAAAGAACTGCGAATCGCGATCACTGAAAAGTGATCAAGAGTAATTCAGACGGCTATCACTTTGTGTGAGCTTGAAACTTCAGCAAGCGCAGGTGGCTGAACTGTTCGGGCACGCCCGAGCGGCGAGTCCTGATGAGTGCTGCGGGCTAATCGGCGGGCGCGGGCGGCGGGCGCTGTCAATCTACCGCTTACGAAATGTCGCGGTTGAAGCGACCATCGCGTATGAGGCAGAGCCGATGGATTTGTTCGCGGCGCAACGCACGATGCGCGAGCGCGGCGAACAACTCGTCGCGATCTATCATTCGCACCCGCGCGCGGTTGATCCCGTGCCGTCGGAGACGGACGTGCGACTGGCTTTTTACCCGGAAGCGCTCTATCTCATTATCGGGCTGGGCGCGGAAGACGCCCCGGCCTTACGCGCGTTTCGTTTGTTCGAGGGCGAGAGGCGTTGGGAGCGAGTCGAATACCGCGTCGTCTGAGGCGGCGAATTGAGGCGAACACGCGCGGCGCGTACTTCGTAAAACTGCCTATGTCTGAGAAGAAAAGTAAGTACGACACCGATCCGCTCGATCCCAATTTCGCACGGCGGACGGAAGAGATGACGAACGAGGCAACGCGCGAACTGGCGCGGACGCCGAACGAGCAGGCGCGCCGGCACGAGCAGGCGGAAGCCCCGACACGCCTGATGGACGAGACGATAGCGCAATCTTATCCGTCGATCTTCGCGCCGCCGACTTACCAACCACCGGCCATCCACACCGCACCGCCACCGGCAGCGCAGCCGTCCCCGCCGCTGCACGCTCCGCCGAATGCTTACGCGCCGCCGCCCGCTCCCTTCAATCCCGCCGAACGCCATGTGGCCGGCCTCAATGTTGCGGAGAAGTTCGCGGTGGTCGCGCCGTACGCGCCGTTCTACATCGGCCTCGTCGCTGGCCTCGTCGAACTACTACTGGTCCCGCGCCGGGAAGGGCGCACCCGTTTTCATGCGGCGCAAGGGTTGGCGTTGCAACTCGCTTTCGTCGCGATTGACTTCGCCCTTGGCTTCATCAGCATTTTCGGCCGCATCGGCCCGGGACGTTCGCTGGTCTGGTTGGCCGCTTTCATTTTCCTCCTCTACTCGATGGTGCGCGTCTGGCGCGGCGAGCAACATCGCCTCGCTCCGCTCGACGACGCGACCCGCTGGCTAAACGAACGGATCGATCCGCGTAAAAAGTAAGGGTGAAGGATGAAGGTTGAAGGCGGAATCAAGACACGCTCATCCAGCCTTTTCTTCATCCTTCATCCCTCATCCTTGCTGTTAGTGGCATTGTGCTTGCTACGTCTATTCCTGAGCGCGCCGAGCGTCCGAAGATATTACATTTCGGAAACTTGCTGATGCACGATTTGACGCCGTGGCCTCTTGCGCTCATTTAACCAGCCGGGGTGCGGACCTGTCCCAATAAGGGTGAGCCAAAGTAGAAGAATCGTGAGACAAATGTAAGATTCTTGTCCTTCCTCTCAAGCCGTGGTAGTAAATAAAGACCAACCTGTGTCGTCAGCGATTCATCTAAAACAAGGCCAAACCATAATGGCGGCGGCGCTGTTGTTGGAAGTTGTGGCGGCGAACAATAATTGATGCTCTCCCTTTCTTGAGACCGCGACGCGGCGGTCTGATTGAAATTATGGAGGGCATTTCTTGCGAGTAGCCTTCCAAAGAGGTCGGAAGGGCGGAAGCAGTTTCCGCGTCCTCAAATAAATTATCGTTTGATTGGGCGAGTTACAGAGGAGAAGAAGATGATGAAGAAAATAGACCAACACCGTCCTGCCACCCGGCTGATTGCGGGCTTGATGGCCTTCGCGATCATGGCAATGCCGCTCGCGGCTCTGGCGCAGACGCAGATCAAAGCTCCGAGCAATAAATACAAAGTTTCCGACGACGTGCAACTCGGTCAACAAGCCGTGCGCGAAGTTGAACAGCAGTTGCCGATCATGCGTGACGGGCGGATCGATAATTACGTCGAGAGCGTCGGTCGCCGCCTTGTCGCGGCGATCCCGCCGGAGTTTCAGGAGTCCGCGTTTCGTTACACGTTCGACGTAGTGGATGCGCGCGACATCAACGCTTTCGCCCTGCCGGGCGGGCCGATGTACGTTAATCGCGGCATGATCGAGGCGGCACGAACCGAAGGCGAGATGGCGGGTGTCATGGCGCACGAGATCAGCCACGTCGCTTTGCGCCACGCAACGGCGCAGGCCACCGAGACGCAGAAGTTTCAGATCGGTTCGGTGCTCGGCCAGATTGCCGGCGCTGTAATCGGCGGCGGCGTCGGCCAAGTCATCGGCGCGGGCGCACAGATTGGGTTTGGCGCGGGCGCGCTGAAGTACAGCCGCAAGTACGAGACGCAGGCCGACATCCTCGGCGCGCAGATCATGGCGCGCGCCGGTTACGATCCGCGCGATCTGGCGAACATGTTTCGCACGATTGAGCAGCAAAGCGGCGGCGGGCGCGGCGGGCCGGAATGGCTGAGCAGCCACCCGAACCCCGGCAATCGCTACGAGCGCATCAATCAGGAAGCGTCGCTCTTGCGCGTCAACGCGGGCGCGGGGCGGCAGGACAGCCGCGATTTTCGTCAGATACAGGCGTCATTGCGCGGAATGCCCCGCGCGCGCACGATGGAAGAGATCGCGCGCAGCGGCCAGCGTTACCCGTCGGGTG
>JACCRA010000202.1 GCA_013813825.1 Pyrinomonadaceae bacterium
CGCCAGAACTTTAAAGCTCTCCCGTTCTGATTTAGGTACTCCCGCAAAGTCTTTCCGTTTGCCTGCGCCGGTGCCGATAGGCTACACTATTCTGTGTGCGGTCTTAATTGAATCGCACTGATACTAAAGTTGTACCAGTCACGCCTGTGTACTCTGCTCCTCTCCCCGAGCATGCCTGAAGTCCCTAGCATGAAATTAGCTGCAACGTCATACGTCTGGAAGCCGGCGCTGATTGCCGTGGCCGTCGGGTTCGCCTACGCCGCCGTGCTCGTCAAACTCGGCGGGCAGTGGTGGATGGACGAAAACTACTCGCACGGCCTGCTCATCCCCTTCATCATCGGCTACATCCTGTGGAGCGAGCGCGACAGATTCATCGGCGCCGCGAAAGCGCCGCAGCTCGGATGGGGCGCGGCGGCAGTGGCCGGGGCGTTGCTCGTGCTCTTGGCCGGGACGGCGGGCGCGGAACTGTTTTTACAACGGGCATCGCTCGTTTTAATGCTCAGCGGCATCATCGTCTATTTCTGGGGTTGGCGCGTGCTGCGGCTCACGTTGGTCCCGCTGGCGTTGCTGGCGCTGGCGATCCCGATTCCGGTGATCGTCTTCAATAAGATCGCTTTTCCGTTGCAACTCTTCGCGTCGCGGTGTGCGGTCTGGGCGATGCGCCTGTTCGACATCCCGGTGCTGCGGCAAGGCAACGTCATCGAGTTGATGCCGCTCAATTCGTTCACGCCGAAGAAACTCGAAGTGGTCGAAGCTTGTAGCGGCATCCGGTCGCTGATGACGCTGCTGACTTTGGCGGTCGTCTATGCATATTTCACGCACCCGCGCGGCGACGGGGGAAAGGCAACGGGCGGGCGCTTCGGCTGGCTGAAAAGTTATGGCTTCTGGCGCTCGACGATGCTAGTGCTCGCGGCGGTGCCGATTGCGATCATCACGAACGCTTTGCGCGTCAGCGGGATGGGCGTGTTGTCGCATTACTACGGGACGGAAGTTGCTGACGGCTTCTTCCACAGCTTCTCCGGCTGGGTGGTGTACATCGTCGCTTTCCTCTTGCTCTTCGCGTTCGGCTCGTTGCTTGATCTGATCGGAAAACGACGCCAAAACAAACAATCATCGGGCACTGAAAGAGCGCCAGCCGGGATAACACCAACCCCGGCGGAAGCGATGCCGGCTGCGGCAACCACAACAGTGATGTCCGTTCGCGAGGCCGACAGTTCAGTACGGTAGTCAATAAAATTATGAAAACGCAAAAGAAGTGGCAGTTCTGGGTGTTGTTCGCGTTCCTCGTAACAGGGGGGGCGGTGGTCAAAGGGTGGGAGCGCGTCGGCGAGGCGCACGTCGAACGGCAATCGCTCAGCAATTTCCCGACGCAACTCGGCGCATGGCAGCAACTGGGCCTTGACACGCGCTTCGACGCGGCGACTGAAAGCGTCTTGGGTGCCGACGATTATCTCTCGCGCAACTACAGCACGGCGGACGGTAAGGGCGCTAATTTCTACGTCGGCTATTATGCCTCGCAACGCGGCGGCGCGTCGTACCACAGTCCGTTGAACTGCCTGCCCGGAGCCGGCTGGACCATGAACGATCCTGCCGTCATCCAGATCACTCCGGCCGGTGGCGGCGCGCCTTTCGAGGCCAACCGCTACATCATTCAGAACGGCGACGCGCGCCAACTGCTGATCTACTGGTATCAAGGGCGCGGGCGCATGGTAGCAAGCGAGTACTGGGGGAAAATTTACACGGTTATGGACAGCGTCAGCCGCCGGCGCTCCGATGGCGCGATGGTGCGCGTGATCGTACCGTTTGTCGGCTCGGAAGATGAAGCCCTCCAGCGGGGAACTGAACTGGCCGCGCTGGCCGCACCGCAACTGCCGGGCTTCATTCCCAACTAAATCTCTCTGCTTGAGCCGCGAAAGGCTCAACTCCATGCTGTGTATCTTGTTAGTGAAGTCGGGTAACAGCGTGGCGGTAAGTCGCCGGTTTCGGCAACCAAGCCTAGCCAGCGAATCTTGAAAGGGTTAAGATAAATACCGGCGGCGACAACTCCCGACCGGCCGCCTTTTCAGGAAATTCAATCCGATTAAACGTATTCTGCTAATTCCGCCGCTTCAGAGGGCGGAAGCAAGCAGTAGCAAGGATCATTACCAGCGCCACTTCAGTCCCCGCCCACGACCGTTGCCCCGGTCGAGGCGAAAAGGCCGAAGTCAGGACGCCGAAGGAGTCTCAACCGAGATGTTCACAACTGAGTGCCCCAACTCCGGCCGTGCCCGGAGGTCTTTGCTCGCCCTAATCGCCGTCGCCGGTTTGTTGTTCGCCGGCGCCTGCTCCAACCCCGAAAAAGCCAAGCTCGAACACGTCCAGAGCGGCGAAACCTACCTTAAAGAAGAGAAGTTTCAGGAAGCCTCCATTGAGTTTCGCAACGCCATTCAGCTTGATGATCGGCTGGCAGCGGCGCACTGGGGACTGGCGCAGGCTTACGAAGGCTTGGGTTCGTTCCAGCAGGTGTATGCGGAACTGCGCCGCACAATAGAGCTTGATCCGAACCAGTTCGACGCCCGCGCCCGCCTCGGCAACTATTACCTATTGGCTTATCAAGCCTCAAAGAAGAACGAATTGCTGACGGAAGCCGATAAACTGGCCGAGGAAATTTTGGCGCGCGATGGCAAGTACATCGAAGGTCATGTCCTGAAGGCCGGCATTCTCTTCGCGCGCGGCGAGAAGGACAAGGCGCTCGCCAAAATAAATGAAGCGATTGCGCTTGATCCCAACCGCCTCGAAACGCATCTCGGCTTGGCGCGGTTTTACCAAAACGTCGGCGACGCGGCCAAAGCCGAAGAGGCCTACAAACGCGCCCTCTCGATCAACGACCGCTCGGCGCTGGCGTACAACGAGTACGGTAAATTTCTCGTCCAGCAGAATCGCCCCGCAGAGGCCGAGGCCACGTTGAAGCGCGCCGTCGAGGTTGATCCACAAAGCCGCGCTGCCCGCCTGACGCTTGCCAGCTTCTACTTCGTCAGCAAGCAGCTCGACAAAGCTGAAGGGGCCTACCAATCGCTCGCCGAGTTGGATCGCGGTAAGCCCGAAGGTCGCGCGGTGCTGGCGGACTACTACCAGACCGTCGGTCGTTACGACGACGCGGTGAAAATTTATCAGGAAGTCGCCGCCGCCGCGCCCGAATACATGCGCGCCCGCTATCGCCTCACCGAGTTAATGTTGCAGCGCGGCGACGTGACGGGCGCGGCGGCGCAGGTTGAAGAAGTGCTGTCGAAGAACAACGCCGACATGCAGGCGCTCCTGCTGCGCTCACGCATTCGTATGCAGCAGGACGATGCAAAGAACGCGATTGAAGACTTAAAGCAGGTCCTGAAGCAGGAGTCGACCAGCCAGTTGGGGCTGTACTACATGACCGAAGCGCAAATGCGCGTCGGTCAGGCCGATCAAGCGCGCATCTTCGGCGGCGAACTGGAGAAGAATCACCCGGACTTTTTACCGGGCCGTCTGATTCAGGCGCAAATCGGTTTGCTCGCTGGCGATAAGGCAAATCTAGAGAACGCCAAGCGGATCGCCGATGAATTGATCGCGCGACTCGACAAGACCGCGCCCGACCGCCAGACCTCGCCACAACTGTCCGCCGAGATGCGCGCCAAAGCTCTCACCACGCGTGGCGCCGTGCAGGTGCAATTGAAGAACGTGGCCGCCGCCCGCGCCGACTTTACCGCTGCACGCGACATCGAGCCGAACTCGCCCGCCTCTTACGTTAATCTAGCCGGCGTCGCGCTCGCCGAGGGCAAGGGCGAAGAAGCCGTCCAGCAATACGAGCGCGCCCTGCAAATCGACAACGCGAATTTCGACGCGTTGCGCGGCTTGATCGACGTTTACGTCGGACTGAAGCAGTTTGATCAGGCGCACTCGCGCATCGATCAGGCGATTGGCGCGCGCCCCAACAGCGCCGGGCTGCACTACCTGAAATCGCACATCTATGGCTTCCAGCGCAACGCCGAGGCCGCCGAGGCCAGCCTGAAACGGACGCTCGAAATTGATCCGACTTATTCACTGGCGACGCGCACGCTCGGCACGCTCTACCTCAATACCAACCAGCCGGAACGCGCTATTGAAGAATACCGCAAGCTGATCGAGAAGCGGCCGAACGAAGATGCCGCTTCCTACTGGATGATCGGCATGATTCAAGACGGGCGGCAGGAGTACGACAAAGCGGTCGAGGCCTACAAGCAGGCGCTGGCAATTGACCCTAACTTCGACTTCGCGGCCAACAACCTCGCATGGAACTATGCCGAGCACGGCAAAGGCAATCTGGATGAGGCCATTCGGCTCGCGCAAGGCGTCGTGCAGCGCAACCCTGACACGCCGGGCTACGCCGACACGCTCGGCTGGGTCTATTACAAGAAAGGCTTGTATCCGGCGGCCATCGCGCAGTTGCAGAAGGCGGTTGACAAGACGGTGGCGAAGGGCGGCGATAGCGCCGCCTACCGCTACCACCTCGGACTGGCACAGGCCGCGACCGGCCGCAAGGCCGAAGCGCAAAAGCAGTTGGAGCGAGCGCTGAGCATGCCGAAGAACGGCCTTTCGCCGCAGCAGGCTGAAGAGGCGCGCAAGGCTCTGAGCACGCTGTAAAGGATTAGCCACCGGGGAGTCGGAGAAAATAATGAATGCGGAATGATGAATGAAAAATTAAATGCAGTCTGACTGTTATTTATCATTCCGCATTCATCATTAATCTTCTCTATGTCGTCTGTGATTGAAATGATTGTTTGAAGTGATCGTATCCGGGTTCGCGTGAGGCGTTGCCCCGCCGTCGCGTTAACTTGAGCGACATCATTCAGAGTGCAGTTGTTCCGGCGTTGCCCGCCGGGCCGATTGCGGAAGGAGTGCCGAACCATGAAAGTTGAATTCCGCCAGCGGACGCCCGTCGAGTACGCCAACATCTTATGGCGTCGTAAGTGGCTGCTCCTGTTGCCGACCATCGCGGTCTTTTTCGCCGTCGGGATCGTCGTCTGGCGGCTGCCGGACGTGTACCAATCGTCCACGCTCCTGATCGTCCGCCCACCGGTCATCTACAGCAACGTGGTCCCGAAACTATCGAACGAAGATCTGTCGATCCGCATCAACAACATCGGCCAAAAAGTTGTCAGCCGCTCCACGCTCGAACCGATGATCAACCGGTACGATCTCTACCGCTCCGAGCGCGCGCGCGGCGAGCCGATGGATTTGCTCGTCGAGCGGATGCGGACGAGGGACATCGGCATCCAGATCAACAACAGCCGCAACGACGTGACCAACGGCTTTAACATCTTCTTCAAGGCGCCACGCGCCGATGTCGCGCAGCAAGTCACCTCCGAGTTGGCCGGCATGTACATCACAGAAGAGGTCAGTAGCTCCGGCAATATTGCCGAAATGAATAAAAAGCTGATCGATGAGCAGGCCGAACTAGCCAAACAGGCGCTCGAAGAGATCGACAACCAGCGCCTTGCCTATAAAGGCGTGCATACCTCAAGTTTACCTGATCAAGCGGGCGCGCTCCTCAGCCGTCTGACTAACCTCTACGACCAGCAGAAATCTTACATGGAGCAGATCAGCCGGACGAAGGATCAGCGGGCGCTCTGGGAAACTCAACTCGGCGACATCAAAGACCAACTCGAACAGGATGTGTTGGAGGTGAAGGAAACCTTCGCCGATCCGAAGACGACGCCGCAGTGGGCCGATCTTTCCCGGCGTCAAACGGAATTGGAAACCAACCTCGAACAGATGTACGCCAATGGATTGAGGCCGAAGAATCCTGACGTTGTCACCGTCAAACAGTTGCTCGCTAAGATCAAGATCGAAAAGGACGCGCTCGTCGAAGAGCAACAATCGAAGGTCGCTGAAAAGGAGAAGCGGCTTGAGCGCCGCGTCAACAGCGACTCGCGCATCAAGAACTTCCAGTACAACTTGGACTATCAAAAAAACGAGTTGGAGCGCCAAGAGAAAGCGCTCGCCGAGACGCGGGCGCAGATCTCCGAACTGGAGGGGCGGATTAACAACGTGCCCGAAACACAGGTCGGGCTTGAACGATTGGATCGCGAGTTTGGGATGCGCAAGCAGAGTTACGATCAGTTGCTCGACA
>JACCRA010000214.1 GCA_013813825.1 Pyrinomonadaceae bacterium
GCTGAAGCTATGATTATGACATTTTTGTTGGAATTGGCGTCTGGCCTAACAAAAATGTTTGAGACGCGTTTAAGAATTGAGTTTGCTGTTACCGCTAACTCCTTCAGAGCAATGGCAACAAGTAAAAAGACTTGAGATCGCGTATTTGAAACTTGAGGTTTGAGATTGCAAACTTCAGCTTCGCCAAGTGATTGACCTTGCATCTATCATTTTCAAGCATTCATTTAACTATCCGTCATAACATCAAAGGCACAAAAAGCTTATCACAATTTTGTCGGATCATAGCTCTTATCATACAATTTTGTTGGCAAGCAAAGACGGCTTAAATTCCATGTAGGACGCACACGCCCTTAAGAGGTTATGACCAATACAGTCACAAGCACGTCTCACGGCCGGCAGGCCGGCGCGACCGCGCAGCAACTCCACGGCTGGCGAAAGCTGTCTACGCTGCTCGAAATCGGGCGCACCCTCGCTGACACTCCCAATCTGAAAGCCGCCCTTCCGCGCGCGCTCGGCAGTCTCGACGAGCATCACGGCATGTCGCGGAATTTCGTGATGCTGCTCGACGCGGAGACGGCAATGCTCTACGCCGAGGCCAGCCACGGCTTCAAGCCAGAGGCGACGCGGCAGGTCACTTATCGTGCCGGCGAAGGAATCGTCGGAAGCGTGTGTAAGAGCGGCAAGCCCATCGTCGTGCCGCAGGCGAGCCGCGAGCCGTTGCTACTCGGACGTTTCGAGCGTCAAGACAAAAGCGGACGCGGGGCGGAACAGAGTTTTTTGTGCGTGCCGCTGCTGTTGCAGCGCAAGCCCGTCGGCGTGCTGGGCGCCTACCTGCCCTATAAGGAAGGGCGCGACTTCGAGCGCGAGATGCAATTTCTCTCCATCGTCGCGTCGATGATCGCGCAGGCGTTGCGCGTCGAACGCTTCATCGAGGCCGACAAGCAACGTCTGCTCGACGAGAACACGCACCTCAAGCAGGAATTGCGCGAGCGTTACGACTTCGGCCACATCATCGGCAACTCGAACCCGATGCGGCAGGTTTACGAGCAGGTGACGCAAGTGGCCCGCACTAACACGACCGTTATGCTGCGCGGCGAGTCGGGGACGGGTAAGGAGTTGATCGCGCACGCGCTGCACTACAACTCGTTGCGCGCGAAGAAGCCGTTCGTCAAAGTCAGTTGCGCGGCGCTGCCAGAGACGCTGATCGAGTCGGAGTTGTTCGGTTATGAAAAAGGTGCGTTTACGGGCGCGCAGATGCGGAAGAAGGGGCGGTTTGAATTGGCCGACGGCGGCACGCTGTTTCTCGATGAAGTTGGCGACTTAAATTTCTCGACGCAGGTGAAGCTCTTGCGCGTCTTGCAAGAGCGCGAGTTCGAGCGGCTCGGCGGGACCGAGACGGTGAAGGTCAACGTCCGCCTTGTCGCCGCCACCAATCGCGATCTGGAAAAGGCTATCGCCGACGGACAGTTCCGCGAAGATTTGTACTACCGCCTCAACGTCTTCAACATCTTTCTGCCCCCTTTGCGAGAGCGCAAACCCGACATCATGCTTTTGGCCGACAGCTTTCTGGAGAAGTACGGCCGCGAGCACGGCAAGCGCATCAAGCGCATCTCGACGCCCGCCATCGACATGCTGACCAGTTATCACTGGCCCGGCAACGTCCGCGAATTGGAGAACACGATGGAGCGCGCGGTCTTGGTGTGCGAGTCCAACGTCATCCACGGCCACCACCTGCCGCCGACCTTGCAGACCGCCGAAGGCTCCGGCACGGTGACGAGCCTTTCGCTCGCCTCGGCCATCGAAGCCTACGAGCGCGATCTCATCCAAGACGCTCTCAAGACCACGCGCGGTAATCGCACCAAAGCCGCCAAAATGCTCGACACCACCGAGCGCATCGTCGGCTACAAAATCAGGAAGTACCGGATCGATTGCGAAAGGTTCAGAAAGTAGCGCGCACGAGGCGGGAGGGGACATGGAAAAGATTGTTGCAGGGGTGCTGATGCTCGTCGGGTTAATCAACTTGTACCCGGCGGTGGGTGTCTTCTCCGCCGAGACGTTATCCGGTTTATACCGGATCGACGTGCCAAGCGCTGATCTGCTCATCCTGCTCAGGCACAGAGCGGTCCTCTTCGGTATGCTGGGCGGATTCATAATCTATTCGGCGTTCAGGCCGGCGCTTCAGTGGTGGGCCATCGCGAGCGGGTTGGTCAGTATGCTTTCCTTCATCGCCCTCGCCTTCGTCGTCGGAAACTACGGATCAGGAATTCGTCAGGTGGTGCTCGCGGATGTCGTCGCGTCCGCCGGATTGTTCGCGGTCATGGGTCTTCGCTGGTGGTCCGCGAAGCCGTAACTGAAGCGTGAAGGGGGAATCAATCAGTGTCCCGCATTGTTCTGGCTTTGGCCTTGATGATTGCCGCGGCTTCCCTGTCTGTCCAGTGCCGGACGGCAGGCAGAAAGGAAGCTGAAAAGGATCGCGCTCGACAGACCTCTACGCCCTCACCCCAAGAGAAGCAGACGAGCGCTTTCACCGAAAGAATGTTGACGAATGCGCGTGGCGAGAAGATGCGGTATCTCCTTCATGTGCCCGCCAGCTACGACCGCCGGGAAAAGTACCCGCTGATACTCTGGCTGCACGGCGGCGGCTCACGCGGCGACGATCTGAAGTTGCTGCTGACATATGGGGACCAACACGGGATCGGTTATCTGGCGAGACGTGATGTCCAGTCCAGTTTCCCGAGCTTCATCGTCGCGCCCCAATGCCCGCGGAACAAATTATGGGCCGATCCTGATGCCGATCAGCCGTCTCATGAAATGAAGCTGGTGCTGGAAATACTAGACAAGGTGCGCGCGGATGACAGCATCGACGCGCGGCGTCTTTATGTCATGGGCATCTCGATGGGTGGGTACGGAACGTGGGACATTGTGGCACGGCGGCCCGGTCTGTTCGCGGCGGCCGTGCCGATCTGCGGCGGGGGTAGTCCATCTCAAGCCGCCGCGACGGTGAAGACGGCTGTCTGGGCTTTTCATGGCGAGCGAGACGAGTTGGTGAACCCTTCTGAATCGCGGAGGATGATTACGGCTCTGAGGCAGGCCGGGGGAGAACCCAGATACACCGAATACAAAGGAGTCGGGCATAACTCGTGGGAGCGTGCTTTTAGCGAGCGCGACTTGTTGCCGTGGCTGTTCACGCAACAGCGATAGGTGGCGGCGACCACGCCCGCAAACAACTGCCCGGACGGAACACGAAACAACTAAGATGCTGATGGCGTAGAAGTACGAAACAACAGGCCGGCCCGCGCGCCTGAGACTTAACTTCCAAAGGAGATTTAACGATGATGAAGATACTGGCTTTATGCCTGCTCATGCTGGCCTTGCCTCTGGCCGCCGGCGCGCAATCCGTTGACGAGAAGGAGATGGTCAGGCAGGCGGTTCTGGATTACGTCGAGGGAATCTACGAGGTTACGCCCGCGCGGGTTGAGCGGAGCGTACATCCCGAACTCACCAAACGCGGCTTCTTCGTCAAAAAAGGCGAAACGATTTACAGCCCGCACGTGATGACGTTCCAACAACTGGTGGACCTCTCGAAGACTTTTAACAAGGACGGCCACGTGGCGAAGGACGCGCCGAAGGAAGTCGTCGTCTTCGACGTTTCGGACCAGACGGCCAGCGCCAAACTAACCGCCGTCTGGGGCATCGACTATTTCCACCTCGCTAAGTACGAAGGCAAATGGAAGATCGTCAACGTCATGTGGCAAACGCATCCGAAGCGTAGCGGCTGACATCGTTGCGACTGTTGTCATGCCCTCACCCTATTGTGAGCCGCTAGCAATTATCAAAAGAATCTGCAACAGACCTGATGCTGGGATAAATACGTCAAACCAGCTCGTTACGCGATCAGGCTAACAATTAAACGTACAGGATGTGATGGACTCCCCACTGAGAGACAGAGACACAGAGCGGGCACAGAGAGTTGAAGGCGAAGTGAACAAATTCCAGCCCGCGCGGCGACTGCGCGGTATCCACAAGAGCGTGATCCGGCAACTGTTCGACCGCGCGCCCCCCGACAGCATCAACCTCGGACTCGGCGAGCCTGACCTGCCGACACCCGATTGTATCCGCCGGGCCGGCGCGCGCGTCGTCACAGAGGAGCAGAACAGTTACACCACGCACGCTGGCTTACTCGCTTTGCGCGAGCGCGTCGCCGCCGATTACCCGCAACTGCGCGCGACTCGCGATCAAGTGATCATCACCGCCGGGTCGCAGGAGGCGCTGTACCTCGCGCTGATGACGCTCGTGGACGAGGGCGACGAAGTGTTGCTGCCCGATCCCGGCTTCGTCGCCTATCCGACGATCACGCGCATGGCCGGCGGCACACCCATCTTTTACCGCTTGCCCGCCGCTCGCGACTTTCGCTTCGACGCCGACGAGTTCCGTCAAAAACTTAACTCACGAACGAAAGTAGTAGTCACGATCAGTCCATCGAATCCGACGGGTTGCGCACTGACCGGAGATGATTTATCGGCGATGGCGGAGGCGCTTAAGGGGACCAACATTTATGCCGTCAGCGACGAGATTTATCGCGACATCTATTTCACGACCGAGCGTCCCGGCTCCCTCTCGGAACATTACGAACACACGCTCGTGATCAGCGGCCTCTCTAAATCCATGAGCATGACGGGTTGGCGCGTCGGCTGGCTGTGCGGCGATGAGGCGGTAGTGCAGAGCGCGCTCGTCCTGCATGGCTACGTCACGACCTGCGCCTCGACCGTCTCGCAAAAAGCCGCGCTCGCGGCATGGACGCCGGAGGCCGCGGCCACGCGCGAAGAGATGCGCCGCATTTTCCACGAGCGACGCGATTTCCTGCTCCCGCTCATCGCCGGCGAACTGGGATTGCGCGCCGTCGCGCCCGACGGCGCTTTCTACACGATGGTTGACGTGAGCGCCTACGGCAACTCTCTAAGCGTCGCCGAAGCCTTGTTGGAGCACGGCGTCATTACCGTGCCGGGCGCGGCCTTCGGCGTCGAGAGCGAAGGTTTCCTGCGCGTCTCGCTCTGCGCCGACCATCTCGCGCTCGCCGAAGGGGTGCGCCGGATGGGCGCGGCATTGCAAACTCTGCGTAGTTAAGGCGGCGCTCTAAAATCAGTCCTGACGAGAATGGGACACGAGACGGTTCGGCAGTAGGGGCAGAGGCCTTGTCCCAGCCCAGATCGGCGCTCTGGCCGATCTCACCAACATTGATAGCCCTTACCAATGTTGAATAGCTGCAACATTAATTATCGCGCTGGCGCGTGATGGGCTGGGACAAGCCACAGCCCCTACAAATTTACTCCGTGTTGTGTGTCAATCCTGCGTGCTTCGATTTAGCCGCATAGCACCGAGCCGCCGTTGACGTTGAGGATTTCGCCTGTGATGTGCCGCGCCCAATCCGAGGCGAGGAACAAAACAGAGAGCGCCACGTCGTCGGCCGTCGCGATGCGCCGGAGCGGGATGGCGGCGGTGACTTCCCGCCGGTACGCCTCAGCACTGAAGACGCCGGTATTCATCTCCGTCTCGATCCACCCCGGCGCGACGGCGTTCACGCGAATCTCCGGCGCGAGTTCGACGGCGAGCGATTTGGTGAGACTGATCTGGCCGCCCTTCGAGGCGGCGTAGTTTGAGTAGCCAGCCTCGCCGCGTTGCCCCGCCGTCGAACTGACGATGACGATAGAGCCGCCGTGCTCTTTTTTCATCAAAGGCACGGCGGCGCGGCACACCGTCCAAGTCCCTTTGAGGTTGGCGTCAACCACACGGTCCCACAACTCTTCGGACATCTCGGCGACGGGCGCGCCTTCCCAGATGCCCGCGTTCGCCACCAGCAGATCGAGATGGCCGAAGCGTTCGGCGGCGGCGGAGGCGAGCACTTGAGCCTGAGCTAAATTGGCGACATCAGCGCGCACCGCCAGCGCCCCGACGCCGAATTCTTCACAGGAGCGCGCGACCTCTTCGGCGGCTTCTTGCCGGCTGACGTAATTGATGACGACATGAGCGCCCGCTTCGGCGAGCCTGAGCGCGACGGCGCGGCCGACGCCGCGCGAGCCGCCGGTGACGACGGCCACGCGGTCGCGCAACAAATTTTGCGGCAGTGGGATATTGCTTCGAGTAGCTTCGGTCATTTTTGTGTCCAATGTTAAGCGTTCAGCCGTCAGCTCTCAGCTTTCAGCAAAAACAAACGCGCGCGATGCGCTCCCAGACACGAGGTGCGCGGGTAAACAAGTCGCACCGCATCTGATTGGCTGATCGCTGAAAGCTGACCGCTGATAGCTTTACGAATCCGTGGCAAAAATAAGCACCACATCGTTGACGTTGGTCAGCGTCGGGCCGGGTTTGAGCAGCGCGTCGAGCGGC
>JACCRA010000233.1 GCA_013813825.1 Pyrinomonadaceae bacterium
CGCAAAGCAGGGCGGCGATACGCGCTGACTTCAGCCCGCATCGGCGGCACCTCTGAGATCTGGTGGCGCTCGGGATGCGGGTCAACTCCGCGCAACTTGCGCCCGCAACCGGCGCAGGCAGCGGGCCTGAGTTCGACGAGGTGGTTCCACCTCTTCTGCCGGCAGCAGCTTGCGGGCACTACCCTGATGGCCGGGCTGACCGCCACGCTTGCGCCCCTTCGGCTCACGCCGCGGCTTCGACTTATAAGAGGGCGGATCGGATGAAGGAGGCCGAGAGGAGTTGGCGGAGTTCTGTCCGAGGCGCGCACGCAACTCATGGACCTCGGCCTTGCGGTCATCGACCGTGGCGAGTTGTTAGCGCAGGGCGGCGAGTTGCTTCTCGTAAGCGGTGAAGCGGATGCCCATCAAAGCGCACCTGCTGGCGGAGGGCGAGCAAAGCAGTGCGTACGGCCTGCGGGGTCCGCTCCCAGTCCTGTTCGGTGATGCCGAGGTCACGCCACATGAGGCGCAGAGCATAGTCTTGGCATGGGCGACTGTCCAACTTCAGATGGCAATTTCAGCTTTACCTACCTGAACGGTTACATGCTATATAAAAGAGTCTTCCCCCTCTCCTGCACCGGAGCGGGCGTCTTCGGTTGAACAATGTTCGGCTCGGATGAGGACTCGTCGGCTGTGGTAATGCTGGTTGACGCATTGCACGCGACGGTAAGGACGAACGCGAGCGTGTAAGTTGCGGTGGTGATAAATTGCTCATAATTCTTCTCTTGTAATTGCTACGCTTTGTTTTCTATTTTTCGTCATGGCGATGTGAGCGAATTAACCTGCTGGGTAGCTCAATCCGCATATTCTTCTTCAACTGTGGCGGCAAAGACAATCGTGCCGGTGATACCAATCATACCCGCGACGATGAACGGCGTCTGCGGCGCGAGCATCCAAAGCAAGCCGCCCAGACCGGCTGCTGGAGTAATGGTCAAACTCCGCACAAGATAGTAAAGACCGACGCTGCGCGCCCGCAGGTGTGGCACAGCTTTATCCACGATCATCGCCTTGCGCGATGGCTCCCCGATCTCGCGCAAGCCGCCGATGATGAATGCAGCGACGAGTGCCGCAAAGTTCGATGCGAGCACGATTGCCACGGGAAATAGAGCGAAGCAAATGAATGTGACGATGACGAAGGGTTTGCGCCCGATGCGGTCGGCGAGTTTGGCTGAAGGGATATAGACAAGTATCGCCGTCGTCATCTGAACAGCGACAAGCATTCCATACTCCGCGAGACTTACGCCCGTGACGTTAGTCACATACAGAACGATAAAGATCTCCGTCAGTCCTTCACACGTTCTGATAATGATGTCCGAGACGAGCAGCCGCTTCAGCGCCGGTTGAAACGAACGCCACACTCCTTTGATGTTTGCCGGTGCGCCGGTCACAATCGGCAAGTTGATTCTTAGCGTAAGCAACGTCGTTAAAGCAGCAAGGGCGAGCATCACCACTAGCCCGACACGCACGCCTTTTACGATACCGATAGCCGCAATTAACATCCCGCCGATAAGTGGCGCGATAGCCATCGGCACGCGCTTCAACATGGATTGCAAGGTAAAGCCCATCGCCAGCCGGTCTTTCGGAAGCGCATCACCGATCACGGCGAAGACGGCAGGCGACGCCATGCCGTGCCACACCATCGAGAAGGCCAGCCCGACGAAGACGAACTGCCACGAGGGACTGAGGAGATAGATTAAGTAGCCGACTGAAGCGAGAAGGATAAAGATGAGAAACGCCAGACGGCGACCGAGATGATCGGCTAGCCATCCGCCCGGATATTGATAGATGGCGTCGAAGAAGTCTTTCGCCGTGCCGAACAGCCCGATAGCTCCCGCACCCGCGCCGAGAGCTTCCATGTACTTCGGCAGAAACTTCTTCCACAGTTCCTCGCCCGTGCCGAGCAGAAAAGCCATGGCTGAGACGAGGACGACGTTGCGCTCCAATCCGAGATAAACTGCAATGCGTCCACGCCGCGTCAGCACATTCAGATCTTGCTTGCTGTTCACGACCATGCTTTAACCGGTTAGCAACGTCCACAGGAGTCCGATGACTCCGCACGCAAGGACGACCCACAACACGTCTGCCTTGAATTTGTAGAGCGCCAGAAACGCCGCCACGCTAATTGCGGCCGCGAACCAATCCGCGCCGCCCACTAGCCCGCGCGGAAAGACGACCGCCGCGCCGAACACAATCGCCAGATTCAAGATGACGCCCACGACGGCAGCCGTCACTCCGGTAAGCGCGCCCGTTAGGTTCTTATTGCCGCGAAGTTTTTCGATGTACGGCGCGCCCAAGAAGATAAAGAGGAAGCTCGGCAGAAACGTCACATAAGTGGTAATGAACGCCCCTGCCACCGCACTCGATGTCGGCGTCATGCCTTGTGGGTTGTTCCAAGCCGACATGAAGCCGACGAATTGCAAGACCATAATCAAAGGCCCCGGCGTCGTCTCCGCCAGAGCCAGTCCGTCAACCGCCTGCACCTGCGTGATCCATCCGTAAGAGCCAGCCGCCGCTTGCGAGACATACGCCAGCACCGCATATGCGCCGCCGAAAGTGACGAGCGCGGCTTGCGTGAAGAAGCGGTACTCCTGCGCGTGCAGACTTCCCCACCCGCGCCACGTGACAAGACTGACAAGCGGTAGCACCCAAAGAACAAGTCCTAAGCTCAGGATACGCAATGAGCGAGCGTGGCTGGGCAACGTGTGCGCGGGCGGCGTCGCGGCGTCGTCTATGACAAGCAGCAGGCGGCCGGTCTCTTTGCCGCTACCCTTCATCTTCCGATCAACCTCTTTCGCTTTCGTTGGTGGCGCGAAAATTCCCGGTAAGAGTTTCGCTCCCACTAGTCCCACCAGTGCCGCTGCGAGCACAATCAGCGGAAACGGAATATGTAAGAAATAGATAGAGATGAACGCGGCGGCGGCGATAGCGAGATGCGCGCGTCGCTTAATCGCTTTCCCGCCGATCTTCAACACGGCTTCGACGACGATAGCGACCACAACCGGCTTAAATCCTGCGAGCACACCCGCGACGGCAGGCACGTTGCCGTAAGCGGCATAAACGTATGAGAGTCCGAGCAGAATGAAGATTGACGGGATGACGAAGAACGCACCCGCGACGATGCCGCCCCAAGTACGATGCATGAGCCAACCGATATAAATGGCGAGTTGCTGCGCTTCAGGACCGGGCAGCAACATGCAGTAGTTCAGGGCGTGCAGGAATCGTTCCTCTGAGAGCCAGCGACGACGCTCAACAAGTTCACGGTGCATGATCGCAATCTGACCGGCGGGACCGCCAAAGGAGATGAAGCCGAGCTTCACCCAGAAGCGAAACGCTTCGGCAAACGTAACACTGCGCCGTGCGGACTGAGGGTTATTTTCGCCGAGTACGTTTATCTCGCTTGGCTGCACTTTCTGAGCGACGCCCCCTTTGCCTACCGCCATCCTGTTTCTCCTTGTTTTCAGCGTCTTCGCCGAGCAATGAATACAAGCCGTCGAAAATCACGTTCGCTTGCTGCACGAGTTTGCGATCATCTTTCAACAGCTTGGCAAGGCTGCGTACCACCGTATCAAGTCCCGCAGCTTCAGCCCGGTTGAACTTGTTGTCTTTCAGGTCAATGTCGTGGACGATCTCGGCGATCCGGCCCAACGCCGCGTCGTCGCTTAAATCGAAGCATTTAATCATCATCTCAAACGTGCAGTCCTCGCCGTGATGCGTCAATTCCGCACCGAACATGTCGAACGGAATCCCGCCTTCGACAGACTGCTCTTCCCCGACGAAGGAGAAACGTGGGCGCTTGTCAATGAACCGTTTGATGAGCCATGCCGATGCGAGACGGTCAATGTGCAGATTGCGACGAGTGACCCATCGCCGTCCTTGGTATTGCGCGAGGTCAAGAGATGCGCCCGCCGCGCTAGTCGACTTCGTTGCCTTTGTCTCACGGCTCTGCGATGACCGAAGCGCCTTCTGGCAACGCTCGAAAGATGTAAGTGCCGCCCTTCTACCGCGCGCCTCGAAGAAGTCAACGGCGATAATGCGTTCGAGTTCGAGGTGCAGCTTATCGAGTTCAGTTTCAAAACTCGTGATGCGTTTCGACGAGAACTGCCCGCCCTGTTTCTGTTCACGGATCGTGCCGATCAGCCCATCCAACTCAGCCCTGACACGGGCGTAATCCTCATCACGCCCTTTGCGGAAGGCAGAGATGATCTCGTCATCCGTCGCGCCTTCGACCGCACCGGCGCGAAACACGGTTGCCTCACCACCCGCCGACTCGATTTCCTGCTTGAGCCACTGAAAATCTTCATGCGCCTGCTCGCTAAAGGGCAGCACATAGACCGAGTTCTTAATCGCTAGCGCGCCAAGACTTTGGAGCTTGCGCCATGTACGCACGCGTAAGTTCGTCGGTACGGGCGGTAATTGGTGAATAAGCAGAATCCACTCCTGCTTCGACGTTATATGCTTCATGATTTTGGTAACTAAAAACATTATTGTAACGACTGTTACTTGGCTACGCAAGAAAGATTTCCAATACATTTAAGGGGTTATGTTAACGCTGCGGTGGTGAGGAGTAGCGAGAGCCTCCCGCATACGTGTGATTGGGGAAGAAGGTGCGACAAAAGCGTGGATGCGAATATCAGTTCGCCTGACTAAAATAACCAAAGGGCAGTTCACAGCCTAAATGCAGCGCCAGTTGCTCAGTCAGCATAGATGCAAACTCTTATTATTTTAGGGCTTTCTCAGTTAGTTGGGTGACAGTAGACTTGCCATGTGAAAACGATACGCCAAATCTACTGTCAATATTTGCTTTCCAGCCAAATTACTACACCTGTACGAATCTGGCCGAGCATCTCGAAGGACTCGACCATAACAGCGTCAATCGTTATTTGAACTCTGCCAACATCATCTCGAACCATCCGATAGTGGCGTCCGAGTCTTGCCAGTTTCAAGGCCAGCGCCAGTAGCGCAGGCAAGGTGACTTTTCCTTAACGGCGAGGGCCGCTCTATAACCCTCGCCGGGGCTCAACTTAAGCAGAGACCAGCGGACGGCTTCCTGCGGGGCATCGTCAGTGTGCAGGAGGGCAGCGGGATCGGTGGGCGTGAGCGACACAGAAAAGAGATGCAGGGGGTATGAAAGTCCTTCGCCGCGTGCTTTCACGTAAGCCTCCTTGCGGGTCCAACAGTCGAAGAAGGCGACGGCTCGCTCACCCGGCGGGATCCCGCGTAACGCAGCAACCTCGCGCGGGGAGAAGAACCGTTCAGCGATTTCAAGACTATCGAAGTCTTCGCGCACAAATTCGAGGTCGATGCCGACCGCGCGCGCCCGCGTCACGGCGTAAAGAGCAAGGCCGTTCGAGTGAGAAACATTGAAGTGCAAAGGGTGGCCGTACATCTCGCCGTTCAGGACAGGCTTACCGTACCTGTCGTATGAAAAGCGCAGCAGCCTTGGAGCGATGTTCATGTAGCGCCCGAGGATGTTTCGCAGCGCGCCGCGCGCGGCCACGAAGTGTTCGGTGTCTCTGCGGAAGCGAAACCTGGCCGCCCGCTCTCGCTCGTCTGCGGAGAGAGAACTCCAGAGTTCAAGCAGCGTCGCCGCATCCTGATGCAGGCAGGCCCGCCAGACATGCACCTCGCCATCAGCTAAAAGGGGCGGCTCTGGAGCGTCGAGCCACAGGTGTTGAAGGGCATTCATAGTGCCCCTCTTACGTGGACTCGCCGACGAGTTGAGAGAGTTCGTAGCTGAGCGTGTTTGTCAACAGTGGTACCGCCTGGTGGATGAAAAAATGGTTCCCGTTGAACATACGCAAGATGAAATTCGCAGTCGTCTGCTCGCGCCAGGCCGCGAGTTGTTCCCGGCTCACCGCCGAGTCGCGCAGCCCCCCGTAAGCTGAGCCGGGGCAGCTTACGGGGGGACTGTCCACGTAGGTATAGGTCGATACCGCCTCTAAATCCGCGCGTAGGAGAGGCATCATCAAAGCCATCAACTCCTGATGTTCCAACATCGCCCTCGGCGTGCCGTTCAGCCTCCGCAGGTACTCGATGAATTCATCGTCGGGGAGGTTATAGGGCGGCGGGTCAGCATCGGGCAGGTGTGGGGCGTGGCAGCCCGAGACGAACATGTGGTTCGGCTCGACCCCAGCCTCCCTACGAAGGCGGCGCGCGAGGTCGAAGCCGATCAAAGCCCCCACGCTGTGGCCGAAGATGGCGAACGGCTTGTCGAAGTAAAATGTGAATGCTTGGACTAGGTGCTCGACGACCGTCGAGCGGCGAGTCAGGGGAGGCTCTCGCATGCGACTGCTGCGGCCCAGCAGCATCGCGGCACAGACCTCCATGTCGGGCGGAAGCGCCTGCGCCCAGTCTTGAAAGATAGCGGCACCTCCCCCCGCGTAAGGGAAACAGAACAAGCGGGAACGACTCTGGGGTTTCGGCGTCAGCGCCCTGAACCACTGGGTTGCTCCGGCATGCTTCGACATCAAGACATCCACCCGACTGAGGCTCCGTTCCTTCGTCCGTGCCGTCAACGACTTGGCGGAGACGCGGGATGATGTGCGTGTGGACATGCTCGCCGAGTTCGACGAGGATGAAGCGGCGACGCATTTTGTGCGCGACTGCGCCGGTCGTGCCGGAACCCGCGAAGGAGTCGAGAACGAGATCGCCGGGTTGAGTAGCAAGTTGAAGGACTCGGTAAATCAGCTTCTCAGGTTTAGGAGTTATAAAAACTTCAACGTCCAAAGCTAAAGCATTGATTTCGTTTTTTGCTTGCGCGTTATGCCCAGCGTCTTCGTGAAACCAAATAGTTGATGGTGTAACTCCTTGCTTAACTTCCGCTGCAAATGTCTTTTTATTCGGAGTACCATTTCCATCCTTGCCCCACCAAATCCGCCCGTCTTCATTGAGCTTTAGAAATGACTCTTCGGAAACAATCCAGTATCGTCCGGGGGATGGACCATTAAAGATTCTGCCAAAGGGGGATTGAACTTTATACTTGCCCAAGCTGTAGAAATTCCGAGCGTGTAACGGTGTTGCCTTCCAATTTCCTCTTGGATCGTTATCAGGATTTTTATAAGCTAAGTCCTGCTTTGCCTCCCGTTGCAAAGGATTTGATTCCCAAGACTCTTTCCTTTTCGCATAAACCAGAACGTAATCATGCATCTCCGACAGATGCCGAGCTGTATTTTTTATGGTGTAAACTTTTTGCCAGATAACGGTTGCTATAAAATTTGCTCTTCCAAAAACCTCATCACACAAAACTTTCGCGTAATGCACTTCGTTATCATCAAGCGTTATCCAAATCGACCCGTCTTCCGCCAACAACCGCCGCAACATCTTCAAACGGTCGCGCATCATCGTCAACCACAACGAATGTTCCAGCCCGTCGTCGTAGTGCGTGAACGCCGAACCCGTGTTGTACGGCGGGTCGATGTAGATGCACTTGACCTTGCCCGCAAACTCCGCTTCCAATACCTTCAGCGCGAGCAGGTTGTCGCCGAAAATCACACGGTTATCGAACTCGTCCCCCTCACTCACCCGCCGCGCCGCGTGATAAGACAGCCCCGCATCCTCCAACAGAATGCGCGGCTCAAGGCGCGGGCGCGCGTCCTTCCCGATCCACGTCAATTCAAGTTTCGTCCGCTTCGTCATACGCTTCTATTCCAGACGGTCATGGGCTTCCGGTTCGACATCAGGCACACGCGCCAACACTCGCTCAAACTTCTCACGGCTGCCACGCGCCGCGCGCAGCTGCAAGTAATCTTCCGTCTGCAAAGCGGCGAGTTTCTCCCCCACCGCCGACGAAATCAGAGATTCCACCGTCACGCCTTCCTTCGCCGCTACTTCCGCGAGACGTTGGTACAACGCATCCGGCACTTCGACATTCATCACGGTCATGCTATTTCTCCAATCACCTTCAAAAACTCCGCCGGTGTCACGACGCCGATGCCGAAACGCCCGACGCCGCGAAAGTCACGGCGGTTGTAAGTAACAGTGAAGTCCGCGTTTGCTTCAACCGCCAACTCCAAAATCAGATCATCATGCGGGTCAGGCAGGAACGGACGCCACAAGTAAAAGATCGTCCGATGGTTCGCTGTCGCACAAATGAAGTCAACCACGTCTTCAACTTCGCTCCGTGACAACGTCAAG
The DNA here is from genome assembly GCA_013813825.1 of Pyrinomonadaceae bacterium. Taxonomy (GTDB): domain Bacteria; phylum Acidobacteriota; class Blastocatellia; order Pyrinomonadales; family Pyrinomonadaceae; genus JACCRA01. The sequence continues at coordinate 8,173 of JACCRA010000233.1, forward strand.
ACTTGCCCTTCACGCTTCAGTACATCCTCATACTCAAACACAAGCGGCACAGAAACATTCATCTGCCACCGCTCATCACCAATCAAACTCACCAACCGGAACGACGCTCCACGCTTCGAGCGCAAAGCCGAAACAATCACGTTCGTATCAATGACGATTTGATAAATCTTAGCCAAATGCCTCACTCCGGCACGGCTCATGTCTCCAATAATGCCGCTTCACTCGTGACAATTTCACACTCGCCACGCCGAAGTCATAGCTCATCGTAAACCGCGTCCTCTTCGTTATCCTGCACTTGGCGGAAAGAGTCTTCCGCCGTCAGCATCGCCGCCTGCGTCAAACGCCGCTCATCGCGTTGCGTGAGAAAATCTATAAAGTCTTCAACCTCGGCGACGCGCTCAGGCGGCAACTGTTTAATTTTCTCGACCAATTTTTCAGCCTGCATCTTTGTTACTCCACCCTGAATCGCGGCGAGAAGAGCGCGCCCCGCTCGTCCTTCCCGATCCACGTCAATTCAAGTTTCGTCTTCTTCGTCATTCGTCAACCTAGAATCAAACAAGACTCAACGCGGAACGCAATCCAGCATCAACTTGAGCGAGTTGCTCCGCCGTCAACGTGCCGACGTGCGCCGTCAATTTCGCGCGGTCAAGCGTCGTCACCTGATGACACAGTGCCGTCCTCTCCTGCGGCAATCCGCCCGCGCCCTGCGGCAACGCAATCGCCGTCGCACCGCGCCGCGCCTGTGCAACGGAAGTTGAAACCGGCACCACGATAATCGAACGCCAATTAGGAGTTTGATTAAAACCATTATGCGAGACGATGATGACGGGTCGCCGCCCCTGCTGCTCCGCACCCGAACGCGGCGCGAGTATCGCCCACCACACCTCGCCGCGCGTCATCTACGTTCCTCGCCCTCAAGCGCGATCAGATGCTCGACACCGGCGGCTTCGAGTTCCGCATCAAGGTCTGCCTCGCTGCCTGCATTCGCCGCCGCATACGCTGCAATCTCATCGTGCATCGTCGGCGTTTCACTTTCCGTCAACTCATTCAAAATCATTGCCGCAAGCCGCAATCGCTCGCTCGTCGGCAACACCCTCACCGCACTTACATAAATCTCTTGCGCGTTGTTCATCATCCATTACCTCCATCCAACTTGCTCATTATCATTTGCGGTTCAAGACGCGGGCGCTCGTCCTTGTCAATCCATGTTTCGTCTTCTTGTTCAAGTTCAACCGCCTATAAAGTTATTGAGTCTTGCGTAGCGTCTTAGGTGAAACCATCTGCTTTCGTCCGCAATGACAACGCAAGTGCGTCTCGATATCTTTTTTCACCATCTCGCCGCAATTGTCGCACACCAGAGCCGCGTGCAACCTCACGGCGCACTGCCCCAGAAACTCCACATCGTCGCTCAGAACGTCCGCGCCGTCCTCGTTGAAGTGCGCCCCGATTTGATTGCGCGTTTGAACGGTCGTGGCGATGTGCGTCGAGAATCGGTTTAAGCGGGATTTCTTGGTACCCCGCAGCCGCCCCTCCCTTGTCCCGCAATTCGTGATTAACAATTAAATCTTTAGCTATCTCCCTCGCCCCGTCAGCCAGCGAACCCAACGTGTACCTGCCGTCATACGTGCGCTTCATGCTGCACTCGTAAGTGACGGTCAGAGTGTCTAGCAGGCCCTCCAGCACGACGCCCGCCTGCGAGGCGATCCCTTGCCGGTCGAGTGTGACGGCTTCAAGTTTGGCATTGAGTTCTTCAATGTCGTGTTTGCTCCGGTGCTGGCGAATGCCCTGCTCGAAAGACCACCGATGCGAGAGTTCAATCGAGACGGACAGTTTCTGATTTTGCCGTAAGCCGTCGAACCAACGACGGTTATGCGTCGTGATGATGATTTGATTAAACGCACTGCTTTCTGCTTTCAGCAGTTCGGTGATGCGCTTGAGGTGTTTCGCGTCCACCGACGTGAACACGTCATCGAGCACGATCACCGCCTCGCCATTACTCGCCAGTTTCGCGATAGAGAGGAACAAGCAGAAACCCAAAGTGTCGAGGTGCGCTTCGCTGAAGTACGCTTGCGGCGCGACATCGCTCATGCCGAGGAAATGCGCGTCTTGATACAAAGAGCCTTTACTCTTTTCGTCAAGGCGGAACCCCGATATGCCGAGGGGTTCGTCCGGGTGAATGCTCTGGTATAGACGGTTACACTCGTCCCTCACCTTTTCCAACACTCCCAGCGTGAAAAGGTGGCGCTCCACGCGCAACATCTCGGCGGCTTGCTTCAAGCGTTTGTGTACTTCATGTAGTTCAGCCGCTTGCCTATCGGCTTCCTCGAAACGCTCGCAATGCCCCTTGATTCCGTTTAACTGCTGGATGTCGGTTTCGTTCTGGACGGCAAACACTTCGAGTTCATTGCGCGCCCCCTTGAGCGTCGCCAGCACGCTCCAGGCCGCGCTCAAAGCTTCGTCAGCCAGCGTGCCTTGTGCCGCCGACAAGGCAGCCCCGTCAACGCTCAATTTGTCGTTGAGCGCTGAAACTATTTCGAGCGACGAAGCCTGCGCTTCAGCAACGAGTGTCCGCGCGGTGGCGATGAAATCCCCGGCACGTTGTTCGACGATAGTGCGCGCCGCCGTCTCCTCTTTACGCGCCTGACGAAACTCTTCGTCGAGTTTCTTCGAGTCCGTCATCATATCAATGCGTGCTTCAATCTCTTGCGCCAACTTCGCACGCTCGGTTGACTGTAAGCACACCGGACAGGAATCATCACCTGCCTTCGCCGCGAGATAATCACGCGCTTCCTGCAACAGGCGAATCAGCTTCATGTTCGCCTTCGACTCTTTCACTTCCTGCGCCGATTCCCTGATGCTCGCAGCCCGTTCAGACGCTCTTTGTAAACATTCAGAAGCTTGCCCGTGACTGTCGGACGCGAGGCGCGCCGCGTTGTACAACTCGATGAGTCTCCATGACTCTGTAATGGCGCTGCCCGTCGCGCCGCGAAAGTTTTGGAGGACGATCTTCTCAATGCGTTTCGTTTTGACCATCGCGTTCACCTCCGGCTCCGGCTGTCTTAGTGACTCCTCGATCCAAAAACGCCAGTCCTGTTCTTTAGCCGCGCCTTGGGCTAACTTCCCTTTAATCTCTTCGGCTCTTTTCGCCGGCACCAGCCCGGCTTCACTGAGAGCCCTGACTATCTTCTCGGCCAGTTGATCACTCGGATTGGGTGAGGAATCGGTCATTGTCGTGCTCCTGTGCGATCCGCGTTCAGTAACTAGATCAGATTCCAGCGGATGGTAAAAATCTTTTCCACCTGCATCGTCTGCTTCAGACGCGCCGCGACATGGGAAATAAGCTTGTCGCGGTCTGCGTCTATCGCGTCTTGAGCTTCGTAAAGCTCTCGGCGCTTCTTACTTCTCTTCCCTTCGAGCGACTTTATCTCTCTTTGGGCGGCGAGTTTATCGCTCAGCGTGGCTGCCAGTCCCGCTGTCCGGCGCGCTTCACGTATCGCCTTGTCGAGTTCCTTGATTTCGGCTTCCAGCCCCAGTTTCAGGTCGTCAGCCCAGCGGTCTAGCTTTGAGACTTCCTCATCAAAAAACTGCGCGTTGCGCCCGTCAACTTCAGCCACAAATTTTGCGATGCTCTTGTCGCGAAGCGCCGAGAGCGACGATTCGGGCGGAATCTCCCGTTGGTCTTCAATCACTCGCGCGGGCAAGGACAAAAGTTTGCGACACAGGTCATCATCCAAACTTAACCCGTCATTGGTGTGCGCGCTGAAAATCAAAAACTCATCCGCGTCGAAGGAATTAACGATTAGTTTGCTAAGTTCCACCCACCCGCTCTGCCCGCGCAACGGCTCAAGCGCGCTGACGATGGATTTGTGCGCCGCGTAATCGAGGACGAGCGTTTGCACCGGCAGGCACCGGGAAGCGGCTCTGTTGACCACGTGTGTGGCGAGGGGGTGATCGAGCTGATAAAAGACCTCGTTCCGTTTTTCGGCATCTCGCCAGTCGAGGTTGTAGAAGCCGCGCGGGGCGAGGTCGCCGGCGTAGCGAAACCGAGGCGCGGCTGAGTCGAACTCCGCGTTGTCACCGAGTTCGCAACGGGTCAGGTCGGCCAGCCATCTTTCGCGTTGGGACAGGGCGTTGAGCATCTCGTCGCGGTGCAGCTTCATGCGCCGGTTCACTTCTTCGTCGAAGTTTTCGAGTAGTGCCTGGCGCGTCTGTGCCATCCGGCTCGCGATCTCTTCTTCGAGTTCGGCTTGCAGCCTGTCGAATGCCGCGCTGATCTCATCCGTCGTGCGGCACGTTTGGTACACCTGTGCGATGCGCTTCTCGATGTCGACTCCCGATTCGAGCGCGCCGAGCACCTCGTCGCTTGCACCGAACACGCCATCGAAGAGCCGGAACTTTTCGGAGAGCAGTTCGAAGACGCGCTGGTCGGCGGCGTTGCGCTTGTTGAGGAAGTTGACGACCACGACGTCGTGCTGCTGACCGTAGCGGTGACAGCGCCCGATGCGCTGCTCGATGCGCTGCGGGTTCCACGGTAGATCGTAGTTGACGACGAGCGAAGCGAATTGAAGGTTGACGCCTTCCGCCGCCGATTCCGTCGCGACGAGTAGTGACAGTTGAAATAAGCGGAGCGGCGTTCGTCGCACTTCTTAGTTCCCTGTTCTGATGCCTGCATTGTCCTACGACAGCCAAGGATAAGGTCCGAGCTTTTGCTGCGCTGGACACAGCTTCCCTCTGTTCACTCTCCTATAACCTAGGTTTTGTCTTCAGCGTGCTTAACCTCGCTTCCAACTCTTCAATTGTCGGGAGGCTCCCTAGCAGTTTTTCGGGGAGCGATTCCGTAAGCTGAAAGGACGAGACGCCGGTTGGTTTCCGCGTGTCGCGGAGGGCATATTCAGCGACGACTTTGTTCTTCGTCTTGCATAAGATGATGCCCATTGAAGGCTGGTCTTGCTCGTGCCTCAGCAGATCATCCAGCAACATGGTTTTTAGTTGAAGCAGGCGAAATAATTGTTCTTGAATTCAACAACGAAGTGCAACTTTAGACTTGGCGATTAAAGGGCAAGCTGCGATAGCATCGGTGCTCTCTTAAACGACCAAGTCAAAGAAGCACTCGTGATGCACTAGACACAGCTTACCCGTGAACAAAGATACTAGGTTTACGCCTTGCAGAAAGCTGGTCACAACCAAACCGAGATGGCCTCAATCATGGGCGTCCACCAGTCAACGGTCGCGCGCGAACTGAGAAGAAATCGCGGGCAACGGGGCTATCGTCC
>JACCRA010000254.1 GCA_013813825.1 Pyrinomonadaceae bacterium
TCATTAAACTATGCTCCGGCGAGGGTTGGTTTTGCCGCGAGGAGCGGTAAAAGTCTCTGCTATGGATATTGTGACGCTACTAACAGTGATAAGGAAGTTTAGCTGGAAGAACCGACCCTTTGCGGCCGGCCTCGCGGGACCAGTCCCGTTACTCAAACGAACCTTCTTTTGTTTTGCCAATCGGTGTAATTTATGCCGCTCCTTTCGCGAGTACGCCCGGTAGCGCCGTGAACGGGTGTGCCTGTTCGTAGGCGTGGGCGAGGCGGAAGAGTGTAGCTTCGTTCCAGTGGCGGCCGAGCAGTTGGAGGCCGATGGGCAATCCGTCGCGCGAGAGGCCGCAGGGGACGGAGAGGCCGGGAATGCCGGCGAGGTTCGCGGTGACGGTGAAGATATCGTTGAGATACATCGCCAGCGGGTCGTCCATCTTTTCGCCGAGCAGAAAGGCGGGCGTCGGCGTCGTCGGCGTCAGGAGCGCGTCGCATTGCTCGAAGAGGCGGCGGAAATCTTCCCGCAACAGCGAACGCACTTGCTGCGCTTTCAAATAGTAAGCGTCATAATAACCGGAAGACAAAACGTAAGTGCCGAGCATGATGCGGCGTTTGACTTCCGCGCCAAAGCCTTCTTCGCGCGTGCGGCGGTACATCGCTTGAAGCGTCGCGGCCTCTTCGGCGCGAAAGCCGTAGCGCACGCCGTCGTAGCGCGCGAGATTGGATGAAGCCTCGGCCGTCGCGATGATGTAATAGACCGCGATGGCATACTTCGCGTATGGTAATTCGACCTCGACGATCTCCGCTCCTAATTCGCGGTACGCTTCGACGGCCGCCTGCACCTGCTCGCGCACATCCGCGTCCAATCCCTCGCCGAACATCTCGCGGACGACGCCGATCCGCGCGCCATTAATGTCGCCGTCTAACCCGGCGACGTAATCCGGCACTGGCACATCAGCGGTGGTCGCGTCATGCAAATCGCGTCCTGCGATCACGCCGAGCATCACGGCCGCATCGCGGACATTAGTGGAGAAGACTCCGATCTGATCGAGCGACGAGCCGAAGGCGATCAGCCCATAGCGCGAGACGCGCCCGTAAGTCGGCTTGACGCCGACGACGCCGCACAGCGCCGCCGGTTGGCGCACCGAGCCGCCCGTGTCCGATCCCAAAGCGACGGGCACAATGCGCGCCGCCACCGCGACCGCCGAACCGCCCGACGAGCCGCCCGGCACGCGCCGCGTGTCCCACGGATTTCTGACCGTCCCGAACGCCGAATTCTCGTTCGACGATCCCATCGCGAACTCGTCGCAGTTGGTCTTGCCGACGACGACGGCCCCCGCCGCGCCTAGCCGCTCAATCGCCGTCGCGTTATATGGCGGATGATAGCTCCCCAAAATCCGCGACCCGCACGAAGCCTGCAAGCCGCGCACGCAGATGTTGTCCTTCACCGCGACGGGCACCGCGCGCAACACGCCCGCCACGCCACTCCCGTCGTCGTCACCCGCCTCTTCAATCTCAACCGCGCGCCGACTCGCGCCCTCGCGATCAATTTGCAAAAACGCGCCGAGCGTCTCATTCAAAGCCTCTGCCTTCGCCACCGCCGACTCGACGATCTTGCCCGCCGTCGTCTCGCCCGCCGCCAATTGTGCGTGAATGTTTTCGATAGTCATAAGCAGTGAGCAGTGAGCAGTGAGCAGCAAAGACAGTTTTTAACTGCTTACTGCTCACTGCTCACTTTTATAAAACTTTCGGAACGCGGAAATGGCCGCTGGCTGGATCGGGCGCTTGATCGAGCGCGAGTTGCTGGCCGAGTGAAGGCCGCGCGGTGTCGTCGCGCGCTGCCGCGGTGCGCTCGCCTTCGTTGGTTAAGCCGCCGAGAGCCGGCTCCACGCTGCTCGTGTCCAACTCATTAAGTTGTTCGACGTAGGCCACAATCGAAGCGACTTGCGGGGCCAGCGTGCGGCGCTCTTCATCCGTGATTTCAAGATGGGCCAGCGCGGCCAGTTTCGTGATGTCTGATTCAGTAATTGGCATGGCTCAGTTTTCAGTTTTCAGTCTTCAGTTGTCAGTTTTGGCTTGACTGACAACTGCCAACTGCCAACTGCTTACTCTCTTATCTTCTCGCTGGCTCCCAGATAGCTGCCGGCGGCGAGCAGGAAGCGTCGGCGCAGATCGTCGTCTTTAATTTGAGTAGCGGCGCGGTCAAGCGGGCGCGCGAGCAGGCGGGCGCGTCGCTCTTGGCGGGCGAGGTCAACTTCGTGCTCGCGGAGTTTGGCGCGCACAGCGTGGACGGTGTCGGGATCGACGCGAAATTCAATGTAGGTAACGTGGGCGTGGCCGAGCAGGGAATTGATGCGAAAGATCAGTTGGCCGCTCATGGCCGCGAGTTGCTTCTGCCACGTTTGGTCGGACACGGCGACGACAAGCGTTTTGCGGTAGAGGCGAAATGGGATCGCGTGCTCGCGCAAGGCTTCACCAGCCGCGCGCCGCCACGCCACCAGCGCGGCGGCTTCGACTACTTCCTCCGCGTCGCCGGCCGCCCGGAGCAGGTTCGGAATGGCTCGCAATAAGTCTTCCATCTCACGCTTGCGAAATGCGATTACGGATTGCGGATGAGCAGGATAAACTGCATCAAGCTATACCGAAAGATATAAAATTAGAACAATGGGAAATAGACAGGATTGACAAGATTCACAAGATTAAAGCCGGACCAGAGGAACGATGTTGTTTCATTCATCCTGTCTATTCTCCTTTGTGATTTGATTTAGAATTCGCATTCCGCAATCAGGAGGGAGTGTAATGGAAAACAAGCGGGCGTCACAAGAAGCGGGTAATAATCAGCATTTGGTTTGGGGCTTGGATGTCAGCCCGTTGGCGTTGGCCTCAGCGAGTCCGCGGCGGGCGGAGATTCTACGGTCGGTCGGGTGGCCGTTCGAGGTCTGTCCGGCAAACATCGACGAAACGGCGAAAGGCGGTGAGAGCGCGCCGGAATACGTCGAACGGCTGGCGCACGAGAAGGCCGCGGCGGTGGCCGTGACGCGCCGCTTCGGTCTCACGCTCGGCGCCGACACGACGGTCGTCGCGCCAGATGGCGAGATGCTCGGCAAACCGCGCGACCACGCGGACGCGCGCCGTATGTTGCGCCACCTGAGCGGCCACTGGCATCAAGTCATCACTGGCGTCGCACTCGTCCAAGCGGAGTCGCAACGCTGCGTGGTCAAGCACGAACTTTCGCGCGTGCTGTTTGCTGACATGTCCGAGCAAGAGATCGATTGGTACGTCCAGACCGGCGAGCCGATGGACAAGGCCGGGGCTTACGCCATTCAAGGCCGCGCCGCGCTCTTTATCGAGGCCATCGCAGGCGACTACTGGAACATCGTCGGCCTGCCGCTGCGATTGACCTACCGGATGAGCCGGGAGATGAAGAATTAAACTCCCGCAGAGGGTGACGGAAACCCCGCCTGACGAAGCCGCGAAAAATTTCCTTGACGCCAACCGAGTTGGCTTATATCTTGCGGTGTATCGCTCCGCAGAATTGCCCGGCGGTTGCCGCCAGCCTTGTCGCTTGAAACATTTACGAAAGTAGCGCCAGCACACTGATTCGCAGTTGCCGGTGAACCCTTGTTTCGCTTTCGGCGCGGCTCGGCCTCAGACAACCGCTTTTCCGTCGGTCAGCGGTTACAACACGCTTTCGCGTCAACCGCAAAGGAGTAGTTCCCCATGTCTCGATCAATCCGTCAAACGCTCTACCTGTTAGCCCTATCATTATCCGTGTCACTCGCCGCGTCGGCGCAGTCCAGCACGTCGCGCATTAGCGGGACCGTCACGGACACGTCGGGCGCGGTCGTCCCCGGCGCGACTGTCACCGCAAAGAACGAGGCTACCGGCGTGACGCAAACTCAAGTCACGACCGACGCCGGCCTCTATTCGTTCCCTTCGCTCGGCATCGGCGTCTATACCATCACGGGCGAGCGCTCCGGCTTCAAGACTCTTCAGCAGACCGGCAATGCGCTGGAAGTCGATACGCCGCTGACCGTCGATCTGGCGCTGGAAGTGGGGCAGGTCTCCGAAGTCGTCACCGTGCAGGGCGGGGCCGAGCAATTGCAAACGGCCAATGCCACCATCGGCAACGTCGTCGAGCAGAAGGCCATCGAGCAACTGCCTTTGAACGGGCGCAACCCCTTGTCGCTCATCCTGAACGAGCCGGGCGTCGCCCCGCGTTCCGCCGGGGCCGGCTCGAATACCATCAGCGTCAACGGCTCGCGCGACCGCGCCTTCAACATCACGATTGACGGTATCGACGCCAACGAGTCGTCGGTCCCGACGGCGACCAACAACGTCTATCGCATCAACCCCGACAGCATCAAAGAGTACAAAGTGACGACCAACAACGCGACGCCCGAAGAAGGGCGCAACAGCGGGGCGTCCATCTCCATCGCCACGCGCAGCGGCGGCAACGAAATTCACGGCACAGTCTTCTACTTCTTCCGTAACGAGGCGCTGAACTCGAAAGAGTTTTTCGCCAACGCGCAGGGGACGGACAAGCGGCTCGTGCGCCTCAATCAGTTTGGCTTCGAGGCGAGCGGCCCCATCGTCAAGAACAAGACTTTCTTCTTCGGCAGCTATCAGGGCAATCGCATCAATACGACGCAGCCGATTGACACTTCGTTCGGCGTCCCCATCGTCTATTCGCCGGCGGCTTTGAGCGGCATTTTCCGTTACTTCGTCGCGGACCCGACGACGCCATTCATGGTCGACGGCCAGCGCATCACGCAGAACAGTCCGCTGCTCGTTAATCAGAGTACGGGCGCGCTCCGGCCCGAAGTACCGTTATGTGGGGGCGGGCGGACGACCAACTGTGTCGCCAGCTACAATATCTTCGGCAACGACCCGCGCGGCATCGGCGCGGACCCGGTCGCGCTCCGCCTTTTCCGCTCGTACCCCGCGCCGAACACCTACTCGGCGGTGAGCAGCCTGATTGACGGCCTCAACACCGGCGGCTACCTCTGGAACCCGCCGACCGAGTTCCGGGGGCCGGCCATCTCGGCGCGCGTGGATCACACTTTCAATGACAGCAACAGCGCGTTTGCGCGCTATCTCTACTCGACCTACGACACACTCGAAGGCGATCCGTTGAACGGTCGCCCGCAGGTCTTCCCCGGCTTCGCGCCGCTCGGCGAAGTCTTCCGCACGTCGCGCAATCTGGCGATCAGTTATCGGCGGGTACTCAGCCCGCGTGTCGTCAACGAGTTCACGATGGGCTTCTCGCGCTTCGTCTTCCTTTTCACGCAGGGCGAGGCCAATCCCGATTTCCCGAACATCCCGCCGTTTGATTTCGCCAACGTCAGCGAACCGTTCAACAACACGCCGCGCACGGCCCGCTTCGTCACGACGCCGCAGTTCCTCGATAACCTGAGCATCGTCAGCGGCGCGCACCTGTTCCGCCTCGGCTTCAACTTCCGCTTCTACCGCCACGTCGATCAGCGCGGCCAGCCGGGCGGCATCAACGTCACGCCCGCCATTACCTTCCTCGGCAGCACCCGCTCGCCCGCCGGCTTTGGCGGTCTGCCCGTGACGTTCCAAGCGCCATCGTCCACCAATCCCAACGGGCGCGCCGGCATCAGTTCGACCGACAGCGCCTTCCTGCTCAGTTCGATCAACGCGCTCACCGGCACGCCTGCGCGGATCAGCCAGACGTTCCTCGGCGACTTGAACGCCGACGCCTTCCTGCCCTTCTCGGTAGACGGCCAAGTGACTTTGCAGGCCATCAAGAGCATCCTGAATCAGTACAATTTCTACGCGCAGGACGAGTGGAAGGTGCGCCCGAACTTGACGCTGACCTACGGCGCACGGTGGGAGATCAACCCCGCGCCCTCGACCGCCGGCGGGCGCGTCTTCGTCCCCGGCACCCCGATCACGGGAACGCCCGGCCCGGCCAACCCCGTCACCGGCCAGCCCGGCGCGGTCACTTTCGTCAAAGCCGATAGCTGGTTCCGCCGCAACAACATCGGGGCCATCGGCCCGCGCGTCGGTCTGGCCTATAGCCCGGGGTTCAAGGACGGCATTGGCCGCGCTCTCTTCGGCGAGAGCGGGCGCAGCGTGATTCGCCTCGGCTACGGGCTGGCGTTCGATCCGATCTCTTCGTTTCAGGTGACGGCGGTGGCGGGGCGCGCGCCCGGCCTCGTCGCGCAATGCTCCTCGACGCTGACGAACACCGCGCCGTTCAATACGACGACGCCCGGCTGCGCGCCCGCGCCCAATCTTCGCCTCGGCGAAAACTTCCCGACTGAGTTGGCGCCGCCGACGACGCGGCCCTCGTCTTTCCTGACGCCGAACTTACAGCTCTATACCAACGCGCCCACGCTGACGATGTTCGATCCCGAGCTGAAGCTCCCGACCGTCCATCAGTGGAGCGCAAGCTTTCAGCGCGAATTGCCCGGCAGCTTCGTCATGCAGGCCGCCTACATCGGGCGGCGCGGCACCCGGCTCTTCCGCTCCTACGACATCAACCAGATCAATGCCGATCCGATCCTGCCCTCGTTCCTCGTCATGCAGGACAACATCACGCGCGGCTGCACGGCGGCGGGCGCGGGTTGTCCGACGGGCGTGACCGGAACGCCGCCGCCGCTACTCGGCCAACTCGTGGCTGGCGGACTCACTAGCACGGCGGCGACTACCTTCATCAACTCCACCGCCGTCCGCACCGAGTTGGGGCGCAACGGCGCGGGCGCGTTCGCCGAGCTAATAGAGAACCAGACACTCGGCTTAAAGCTGCGGCCGAACCAGCAGTTCAATCGCATCACCTACATTGATTCGGGCGGCGACTCGAATTATCACGGGATGCAGCTCACCTTGCGCCGCCGCTTCGGGCAGGGTTTAGGAATGAACCTCGCTTACACGCTGGCGAAGTCCATTGATAACGGCTCGGTCGATCCGGTCGGCGCGGCCTCCGGCGGCGGCCTATCGACGACCACTTCGCGCGCGCCCGTAGACATCCGCAACTTCAACGCCGAGCGCGCCCGCTCCGATTTCGACCGTCGGCACATCTTCACCACCGCCGCTGTCTGGGATTTGCCCGTCGGGCGCGGCCAACGTTTTCTTGACGGACTGCCCGGCCCGCTTAACCAACTGCTCGGCGACTGGACCATCAACGGCATCTTCGCTTACTACACGGGCGAGCCTTTCAGCGTCACGAGCGGCGCACGCACCTCGAACAACGCGCACGTCTCGCGCGCCGATGTCATCGCGCCAGTCGAGGCCCGCTTGCAGGAAATTCCGAACGTCATCGGGCCAGTGCTGTTCGCCAATCGTGATGCCTTCCGCCTCCCTGCTCCGGGCGCGAACGGCGCGAGCCGCAACCTCTTCACTGCGTCGAGCTACTGGAATCTCGACCTCGGCTTCATCAAGGTGTTCAATCTCTCCGAGCGATACAAGATTCAGTTTCGCACGGAGTTGTTCAACGCCCTCAACCACGCCAACTTCGACAACCCGCGCGACGCGACCGTCGGCTCGCCGAGCATTCTCTCTCCAGTCTTCGGCCAGACTTGCTGCGCCGCCGTCTCGCCGCCCTCGACGCAGACGATCATCCAGACCGGCGAGAACGGGCGCGTCATCCAGTTCGCCCTCAAATTCCAGTTCTGACGGGCCGCTTATTGAAGCACAAGAAGAGGCTGTTTCTCGTCGAGAAACAGCCTCTTCTTGTGCTTGTGCTACTCCTGCGAATCTGTGTTTTACAGTAACGCGCTCAAACGCTCTTTAAGCTGCCGGACGAGATTTCCTTCCGGGTCGAGGCCGCCAATCGGCTCGCCCGAAACATTGCCCTGCCGGTCGAGAATGACGACGGCCGGCAGTTGGTTGCCATCGACGCCCAGCCGCTTGAAGACCTCGCCTTCGGGATCGCGCAGCATTGTCACCTTGAGGCCGTTCTTGCGCGCGAATGAGCGCAACTGATCGTCGGTCGCGTAATTGCGCGACTTTGGCGATTCCGAGTCAGTGCTGACCCAATAGACTTGCAACTTGCGTCCTGCGTACTCATCGGCAAGTTGCTGTACGCCCTGCACCTGCGTGCGCGAGAGCGGCAGCCACGACGCACCGAAGGCGAGCACGACCACATCGCCGCGCAACGACTCGGCCGACACGTCGCGGCCGTCAACCGCGCGGAACGAAAAATCGAGGCCGTCCGCCATCGCCGTGATTGACGGTGCGGCGAAACTCAACTGCGAGAAGATAAGCGACAGCGCCAGCGCGAAACCTGATAGCAAACGGAAGTGTTTATTGAACATCATTTTCTCCCTGCTTAAACGCCCCGCGCCGCACGCTCCTGTTTCGGTTTACCGGCGCGACGCATTCATTTGAGAGACGTTTCAAACCGCAGACTTTGATGAGTTGGCCGGGCGAACGGTTGGACGGGAAACTGTCAGATCAAACGCCTTGACCATCTTCGTCCACAGCCTTCTGCGAGGGCGGCACGACGCCGAAAACTTCGAGGTGCAGCGCGCAATAATCATCCCACGTATCCATATCGCGGGCAACGAAAGGGGACTCAACCTCCACGCGCCGCACCTCATCGCGATACGAGTCGAACAACGCCCGTAAACCGCGCCGCGCGTCCAGCCGCCGCAACTCTTCGCGAAAGTCGAGCGAAACGAGCACCGGGTGGCCGCCGCGCCCCTGCCACGTAGGAACAACGAGCCGCGCTCCATGCCGCAAATGTTCGTTCGCCACCTGCCTGATCGACGCCACCGGCACGGCGGGCTGATCGACCAACGCGACTAGCGCCGCGCTCGCGGCCTCAGAGACGCTCTCAACACCGCGCGCGATGGAGACGCCCATCTCGCTTTCGGCTTCTTCGTTGAGAGCGAACTTAACCGGCAAGTGAGCCAACCGCGCCCGCAACTCCGCCGCGCGATGACCGACGACGCACACAATCTCCGCCGTGCCCGCCGCCAAGAGATTTTCCACCACCGTCTCGGCCACCGTCTTTTCGCCAAACGGCAGCAACGGCTTAAACGCTCCCATCCGCCGCGAGCGACCGGCGGCGAGCAAGATGGCGGCAACGGGGGATAAGGGATGAGGGATGAGGGATGAGGGATAAAAAGTCAGAGAATTTTCGTCATCCCTCATCCCTCATCCCTTATCCCTGCTTTTAGCTCTTCCAGCGCCCGCAGGACGTAAGGCTTCGTCATTTGCTTGCGCCAGTTCATCACGAAATCGGTGTTGTCGAGGGGACGGGCTTTCGAGTAACACGCCTCTGCTGCCGCCTGCATCCGTTCTTGGTCGAGCGGAGCGCCGACGAGCGCGGCCTGTGCTTCCTTGACTTCAATCGGCGCGGGCGCGATTCCTCCGAGGATCAGCTTGGCATCCTTCACCACGCCGTCTGCCGCCACGTCGAGCCACGCCGCGACGCCGAGCACGGGAAAGTCGAACGCGCCGCGCCGCCGGAGCTTTTTATAGATCGCGCGCCAGCCGTTGCGCGGCGGCAGATGCACGTCAACCAACAGTTCGTCGGGCCGCTTGTGCAGGTAAGTGATGCCGTCGTTGTTGTACAGGCCGGCGGCGTCAATGATTCGCTCGCCGAGCGTCGAGGCCAGCC
>JACCRA010000664.1 GCA_013813825.1 Pyrinomonadaceae bacterium
GGCAACATCTCGCCTCAAGAGAATCAGCCGCCAGCAAACGGCCAGCCGCGCCGTCAACCGCCGCAACCGCGAGCTTCGCCGCAAAGCCCGGCGCGCCCCGAGCGCAGAGCAGTCGCCGTCAGATGAATGGGCTGAGGAACAGTTTCAAGCAAGTCGATATCGGAAATTTGAAATTTGAAATTTCTCTTCTGTCAGATCAAATTCGCTGTCAGTATCGCTTGATGACAAGCGTTGTTTGTTTAATCGAGGCGTGGAGCCTGAAGCTGGTTCGGACGCACCTTGTCTCACATCGGGTTGCGAGGTTTTCTGATGACGGACGAAGAGATCAACAGGAAGTTCGACGTGGTGGCCGAGCTGATGGCATCGCTCGCCGTCAAGATCGATAGCCTGAGTGACCGGGCAGGCGAGATTGCGGAGGCACAGCAGCTCGCCGAGCAGCGGTGGGAGCGGCGCTGGGGGCGGACCGAAGAGGGCATTCGTGGTCTGCTCGCCATCGCGGAAATTCACGAGCGTGAGATCGCATCCACCGACGAGCGGTTGAGCGCGCTGATTAACACCGTCGAGCGGATTATCAGCGAGAGGCGCGACAAGCCATGATGCGGCACACCGCCAGCGCATCCTGCCACGGATCAGCCGCGCCAGTCGCGACCAGTCGCGGTGGTGGCGAAGAATGTTGGAGCATCGTTGTCGCATCTCGAAAACAGTCTTTCTTAACAAAGAAGAATAGGCGGAAATGAAGAACCGCGCTTCGTCACATTTGATCGCCCTGCTGCTGATCATCGCCTTTCAGGTGGTGGGCTACGTCGCCGTCTACCGGTCGGCGCTGTTGCGCGGCTACGAGCCTTCCATCGTGGGCGCGGCGCGCGATCTGTTGCTCTACGTCCCGATTCTGGGGTTGGTGCTGTGGCTCTCGCGGAGATTCAAATACGCTGGCAATTGGACGGTTTATACGGCGGCGATTTTGCTCTTCTCCGTCGGGATGCTGGTCCAGTACCGGCTCTATAGCGATCCCGAATACAACTCGCGCAATAAGGCGGAGGCGCGCGCGCAGAAGACTTTGGTGCAGCGGCTGCGCTACATGAAACAATTTTACGACGCCGAGAAGTTGACGATGCTCGGACTGCCGACCGATCCGCAACAACTCGACGCCACGCTCGACACCGCGACCAGACGGCAATCAAGCTATACGCTTGGCAACGCGCTGACTTCGAGCTACACGTGGATTCCGCTCGTGGCCTTCGTTGCCTTCGGCCTCGCCTTCTGGCTCTGCGTGCGCGACGACTTTTTGAACTTCGTCCAACGCCATAGCTTTATCATCGTTCTCACCACACTGATCCCTTTAGTTGCCGCCGTCGTCACTTCGAGCGCGGGCAAGGCGCTCGGTAACATGACGCCGTGGGAGCCGTCGAAAATCCCTTTCCTGCTCGGCTTCGCCGGGATTCTCACGGCCTACTATCGCGATCTGGCAAAAACTTATTGGGGCATGCCGCGGGCGCAGGCGGTGTTGCCGCTGATGGTGATGGCGGCGATCCCTTTTATCCCGTTTTTCGCGCTCAAGGATTTCGGGCAGATGCTCGTCTTTAGCGGCGCTTACGCGACGCTCTACCTTGTCGCCGTCAGGCGGTGGCCGCAGTTGCTGCTGTTCGTCGGCTCGGTCGTGCTCGTCATCGGCGTGCTGGTCGTCGGCGCGCTGCCCGTTGAAGTGCAGGAGAAAGTTCCGTTGCTGCCGACGCTGTCGCGTCCCGTGCAGGCGGCGCTGCCCTCGCGCATTAAGCAGCGTTTCCATCTCTGGCTCGACGGTTTCAATCCACCACGGCCGGAAGTTGAATGGTGGAAGAAGGATTACGACGAAGCCCTCTCAAGCAACGCGGCGATGAAACAACTGGCCGAGCAGAGTCCGGCGATGCAGAAGACGGTGAACGTGGACGTGTGGTTTGACCGCATCGCGTTCCAACCTTCGCAGGCCACTTTCGGCATCGCTTCCGGCGGGATGAGCGGGCGGGGTCTCGGCCTTGGCTTCGCGGAAGTGATCCCGGTTGCCGATTCAGATTACATTTACGCGGCCATCGCCGAGGAGTTGGGCTTGGCCGGCGGCGCGGTCGTGATGCTGGCGCTGCTGGTCTTCGTCAGCGCCGGCGTGCGGGCGGCGCTCGACGCGCGCGATATGTTCACTAAACTCTGCGCGGCAGGTCTCGTCGCCTTCATCGGATTTCAGGCGCTGGTCAACATCGGCGGCATTACGCGCGCACTGCCGATGACCGGCATCACGCTACCATTTGTCAGTCACGGGGGTTTTAGTCTGATCACCAGCTTTGCCATGCTCGGGATGCTGATGGCCTTCTCGCACCGCAACGCGCGCGACGCGCGGGCGGCTGCCGCGTCCGTTGCGGCGCAGCCGGTACGACGAGTTGAGCCAATCGGCGATTACACCCTGCCGGAGGCAGTTGAATGAGCGAGACACCATCCGCAGTGATGCTTGAAGCGGCTTCGATTACGGATCGAGGTTTGAGTGAAAAACGCCCGGTCAACGAGGACTCTTTTCTGTCCGACGCGGAGCGGCGCATCTTCGCCGTCGCCGACGGGGTGGGCGGCGCGGACGCCGGCGAGGTCGCCTCGCAAAAGGCCATCGAAGTGCTCGATGAGGCGTTCCGCCAACACCACAACGGTGAAGACGTGGAAGACTTGATGGAGTTGACGCTGCAACGCGCCAATTCTTCGATCCATCGACTGACGCAAGGCAAGTCCGGCTTCTCGATGATGGCGACGACCATCGTCGCGCTGCACCTCGACGGTCGCCGCGCGACCATCGGCCACGTCGGCGACTCGCGCCTTTATCGTCTGACGCCTGACGGGCAGTTGCGCCGCGAGACAGCCGATCATTCGATGGTCGAGGAAGAAGTACGCGCCGGGCGCATGACGCCAGAGCAGGCCGCCACGCATCCGAGCCGCAACGTGATCAGCCGCGCGCTCGGGGCCGAAGCACTGGTCGAAGTCGATCTCAAAACTATTGAAGTCGAAGACGGAACGACTTTCCTGCTCTGCTCCGATGGCATTACGCGCCATATTCCCGATGCGGAGATCAACGAACTGCTGAACAGCGCGCCGACGCTCGACGCCGCCTGCGCCGAAATGAAACGCCGCTGCTACGAGCGCGGGGCTGAAGATAATCTGACGGCCGTGGCGGTGCGCGTCGGCCCTCGCGCCGCGACTCCGCTTGTTTCAACCACAACGACGGCCGACGACGACGAGCCGACGCTGATTACCGGGCGCGCCGCCGCCGTCACGCCCGCGCAGATGGCAATCGCTGGCACAACGGCCGCGACGATTTTACAGAGACCTTTTCACGACGCTGGCGTTACGAATATGACGCAGCCATCCCGCATCGAAGTCAACACCGAGAGCGATTACGCCGCAACATCCGACAACAAGGTGATCATGCCTCCTGCCGCTGCCCCGGCCAAACATTCAGGCGGTTTCGCACGCGCGATGGGATTGCTGTTACTCGTGCTTGGCGTCGCGGCGGCAGCGTTCTACGGCGGCACGCAGTTTCCACGTTTCCGCACTCAGTTAGGACTGGCGCCCGCCGCCACGCCCACGCCTGAACCGGCGGCCATCGCCCCTGCCGTGCCCGACGCCGAAGCTGCCGCGATGCGGTTTGCGCGGGCCAAACATGAAATCGATATGACGCCCACCGCACTGGTCAGCAAGCTATCGAATGATTCGGGCGGGCAACCGTTGGCTTCCAACGACCCGGAGTTCCTGTACCTCTACGGGCGCGCACTGCTGCTGACGGGTAAGCACCAAGAAGCGCTACTGGCGTTTGAGACGGCGGCGCAAAAGATGAAATCAAATTCGTCGCCGGTGGGGCGTGATCCGCTCGCCGTCGAGACGGGCATCGCAACGGCGGCGGCGGCTCTGAAATCTAACAACCCGGAAGCCGCGCGCCGGGCCATGCAGGCGCTTGACGCGGTGATGGAACCGGCGGCCGGGGCAACCAACCCGCTGAACTCCCCGGGGATCTCGCCTCAGCCGGCCGGAGCGCCGCCGGTGTTGTCGCCAACGCCGTGAAGTGTCGGGGCGCGTGTTTGAAAAGCAGTTTCTTCGGAAGCGGATTGATGAGCGAACTCAAACTCCAACAATGCAGGCTCGACGGGCGCTATGACATTCTCGAATGTCTCGGTCGCGGCAGCTATTCCGAGATCTTCCTCGCGCGCGATCTGTCCGTCGGCGGCGGCGCGCCGCACTACGTTGTGATTAAAGCCCTCAATGCGTTTTTACAAGGTTCCATCGATCAGGATTTAGAACGCACCCTTATCGCCAACTTTCGTAACGAGGCGGTGGCGCTTGATCGCGTGCGCCACCCGAATATCATTAACCGCCTCGGACACGGCACCGCCATCGACCTGAGCAGCGTCACTTTTCATTACCTCGTGCTCGAATACCTGCCGGGCGGCGACATGTCGGCGCTCTGTCGCAAGTCTCCGCTGACGCTCGATGACGCGCTCTTTTACGTCGAGCAGATTTGCGAAGGGCTGGCGTTCGCCCACGAAAACGAGGTCATCCACCGCGACATCAAACCGCAGAATCTGCTGCTCACCGCCGACCGCCAAATTCTCAAAATCGCCGATTTCGGCGTCGCCAAGATCGAGAGCGTTGAAGGATTGATCACGCGCGTCGGCACGGACGTTTATGCCGCCCCCGAACATCACCCACTGCTCCAAACCGGGATGCTCAACACGGGTTCGCTCACTCAGCCCGTCACGCTGCTCACGCCCGCCGCCGACATCTATTCGCTGGCTAAGACGACTTACATGATCTTGACCGGCGAGGCCCCGCGCCGCTTCTCGCTGAAACAGATTTCGGATTTGCCGGAACACCTGACAGAGCAACCGTGGGCGTCGTTCGTCTTGCGCGTTCTGCGTAAAGCGACCGAGACTAATCCGGCCAAGCGGTATCAAATGGTTCACGAATTCTGGGATGAACTGCGCGACGCGGCGATGCCGAAGACGCGACTGCTCTCCCAACCGCCGGGCGAAGAGACGCAGCCACTCGCGTCTCTGGGAAAGAAAGGACAGACCGCGCCGCTTCCGCCCGAACCTCTGCCAGCACAATTCGAGCCACCGAGCGAACTGCGGCGCACGCCACTGCAAGCCCCGGCTCGCCCGCGCATCGTCGTTCCGATAAATTTGACGCCCGCTACGCCGGTTGAAAAAGTATCGGTAGAAAAGCCAAGCGAGGCGAAACCGGAAACGCTGCCGGCGAGAGTTGCCAAACACTCAGCTAAGCCTGCGCCCGCCGTCGCTTCTCCATCGCTCCGGGCCGCCAATTGGAATTTGCGCCGCTGGCTCGTCGCGTTCTTGTTAATCGCCGGCTTCGCACTCATGCTGCTCGGGACGGATCGCTTTGTGCGAAGCCGCCAACGAACGTCGCCGGGCACAACCGCAACGGGCACGTCCGCTCCGCTGCAAATCGGACGCGAAATGTTGACGACCACTAACGTCAACGTCCGCACCGGACCGGGCCGCAATTTTGACCGCCTCGGCATCCTCGGCACCGGCTCGCGCGTCCGCATCCTGCAAGTGAGCGGCAACTGGGTGGAGGTGGCGTTGTTGGAGGCGAGTGCCGCGAGCGAGCAAGTGGCCGGGTTGAGACAAGGCTGGATCGATGGGACCAAGTTACGCTAATTTCATCGGAGCTTTGATAGCGTTCAAAAAAAGAG
>JACCRA010000301.1 GCA_013813825.1 Pyrinomonadaceae bacterium
ATCGAAGGCGTCAACGCCGCGCCCACTCCGGCACAGCGCGAATACTTCACCGAGATACAAACCGAGTTCCGCCAACGTATCGTGGAAGTCAACAAATTTACCAACGAGAGCGTGCCGCAGTTAAACGATGCGCTACGCCGCGCTAATGCCCCGACCGTGATCGCAGGTAAATCAATTGACGTGCCGCAGGAGTGAGCTAGTGAAGCGTGAGTTCGACATCAGGATCGAAGCCGACAAGTACCTGTCTTGCGGCTGTGCCGCAACAACGATCTTTAAGTTACGTTGAATTCACGTTAAGTGAAGTGTTCAATAGCACAGCATCAACGAGAAGGAATTAATCATGTTTGGTCCCAAGTCATCATTCATCGCCGCGCACTACCTGCTTGCCGCTCTCGCGTTCATTGGCCCAGTGCTGGATTTTCAGAGCGTTAGCGCCCAACCGTCGCAACCCACGCCCGACCAACAACTGTTGCGTGAGATTTACCAAGAGCTGATCGAGATCAACACGTCGGATTCCGTCGGCAGTACGACGCAGGCGGCTGAAGCAATGGCGAAGCGGCTGCTGGCCGCAGGCTTCCCGGCCGGGGATGTGCAGGTATTGGTCCCTGCCGGCAACGCGCGCAAGGGCAATCTCGTCGCGCGGCTGCGCGGGACGGGAAGCAAGAAGCCGCTCTTGCTGCTGGCGCACATCGACGTGGTCGAGGCGCGGCGCGAGGACTGGTCCACCGATCCTTTTAAGCTCGTTGAGCAGGACGGCTACTACTACGGGCGCGGCACGGTGGACGATAAAGCGATGGCCGCGATCTTCGTCGCCAACCTGATTCGCCTGAAGCGCGACAACTTCAAGCCCGAACGCGACATCATCCTCGCTTTGACGGCCGATGAAGAGGGCGGCGATTTTAACGGCGTCGAGTTTTTGTTGAAGGAGCATCGCGCGCTCGTGGATGCCGAACTCGGCATTAACGAAGGCGGGCGCGGGCAGTTGAAGAAGGGACAGCGATTGTTGAATGCGGTGCAGGCAAGCGAAAAGGTATACCAGAGCTTTCGCCTCGAAGTGAAGAACAATGGCGGCCACAGTTCGCTGCCTGTTAAGGACAATGCGATCTATCAGCTCGCGGCCGCGATTGATCGGCTCGCGAAATTTGATTTCCCGGTCAATCTCAACGAAGTGACACGCGCTTACTTCACCCGCATGTCAGCCATCGAGACGGACGTTCAACTCGCCGCCGACATGAAAGCCGTGGCGCGGGACGCGCCCGACGCGGCGACCGTGGCGCGCCTCTCCACGTCGCCCTACCACAACGCGCTGATGCGAACGACGTGCGTCGCCACGCGCCTCGAAGCCGGCCACGCCGATAACGCTCTGCCGCAGATTGCCCGCGCCACCGTCAACTGCCGCATCCTGCCGCAGGAGACGGCCGCGCAAATTCAGCAGAAGCTCGTCAGTGTCTTGGCGGACGCGCGGATTTCCGTCACGCCGATTGCCGAGTCGAAGCCCAGCCCGCCGTCGCCGCTCAAGGCCGAGATCATTGGCCCCATCGAGCGCATCACCCAAGCCATGTGGCCCGGCGTCCCCGTCGTGCCGCTGATGGGGACGGGCGCGACCGACAGCCTCTATTTCCGGCAAATTGGCATCCCGATGTACGGCGTCTCCGGCCTCTTCGACGACATCGAAGACAACCGTACGCACGGCAAAGACGAGCGTATTCAGATCAAGGCCTTCTACGAGGGGCAGGAGTTTCTCTACCGGCTAGTGCAGACGCTTGCTGCCGCCGCCGGGCAAACGAACGCCATGTGAGGCCGGAATGACGCGCCCACCCGATTTTTCACCACGGAGGGCACGGAGAAGACAAAGGATGAAGGCGAAGTGATAAGTGATGAAGAGACCCTGCACGAAGCCGGATCATGTTTCGTGTTGGTTTCGCGTGCTTTTGTGGAGCATGTTTTACTTTGGCAATGAAGTTTCGTCTATGTCGAATTAATGTTCGATGAGCTTGAGGGGTGGCGGCGGGCGCTGCCGCCTCGATGCCGATAGCGCCCGCCACCAATCTCTTTGACCCGTCGCGTTGACCTACGGTGCGAAGAAGCCGGCGATGTCCACCACGAAGTTGATCTCCGTCGTCGGGTAGATGCGGAACGCCCCGTCGCCCCCTAAACCCACCACGAACTGGTTCGGCACCACCTCCCCCGCCACATAGTTCAAGTTCGACGCCGTCGGTCGCGCCATCCCGCTCGGATACAGCGTCACGAACCCGCTCCCACTACCCGTGTTGTTGACCACCGTCGCGTTGCCCACTATCGCCAGCGCGCTCGCTGGCAGCGTGACCCCTTGACACGTCACCCGCGCCGGCTGCGTGCGATCCACTCCGCCGGCCAGTGGCGCACCCGGCGTGTCGCACGCCGGCTCTCCACTTCGGGTGTCTAAGAGCCGCAGCGGGGCCGGCATCGAGAAGTACAGCAAGCCGACTCCATTGCCGTCCTCCGCCGGTTGGTCACTGTAGTAGCCCGTCACATCCACCACGAAGTTGATGTTCTGTGTCGTGTAGATGTTAAACGCTCCGTCGCCCGCTCCCAGCCCCACCGTGAAGGCATTCGGCACCACTTGCCCCGCCACGTAGTTGAGGTTCGACACCACCGGGCGCGCCACCCCAGTCGGGTACAACGTCACGAAGCCGGCACCGCCGCCCGCCGCGTTGACCACCGTCGCGTTGCCCACTATCGCCTTCGCACTGGCCGGAATGCTCAGGTTGCCGCAGGTGCCGCGTGCCGCCTCGGTGCGGGTCTGCCCGCCGATCAGCGGCGCCCCCGGCATGTCGCACGCCGGCTCTCCGGCTCGCGTATCCAAGAGCCGGATGGGGCGCGCGAGCGCGTGGTAGTACAGTCCCGTCGGGGCCGCCGGAGCATAGTACCCGGTCACATCCACCACGAAGTCGGTCGTCGATGAGGTGTGAATTTTAAACTGCCCCGCGCTTGGTCCATTCACGCCTAAACCGACGACAAACGAGTTGGGGACAATCTGCCCGGCCACGTAGTTGAGGTTCGAGGCATTCGGCCGCGTCCCATCCGCCGGGTACAGGGTGGCGAAGCCGCCGCTGCTGCCCGGACGATGGTTGACCACCGTCGCGTTGCCCACGAGTGTCACCGCCGTGGCCGGAATGGTGATGTTATCGCAAGTGACCCGCGCGTTCTGCACGCGATCCGTGCCGCCCGCCAGCGGCGCGCCCGGATTGTCACAGGCCGGCTCGCCGGCGCGCGTGTCCAGGAGCCGCAAGGGTCGCGGCAGCGGATAGTACTGTAAGCCGACCGGCACCGGGGTGTTCGGACAGGCGTCCAGATTGTTGACCACCACGTTGTCGAGGTACCAACCGCTCGCCGCGCCGGCGGTCGAGCCGGCATCCGACGTCATGCGGAAGCGAATAAAGACCGGCGCACCCGTCGGGTTGTGGACGCCGCCCGGAGCAAAGGCGCGCAGCGCAATGCGGACGCGGCTGAGTCCCCGCACGCCGGTGAAGGCGCGTCGTCCCTGCAAGGGTGAGAGCGGGACGCCGGCCACCAACTCGCCATCGAGTTTGGCGTTGTAACCGTTCTGGATCATGTGATTGCCCAGGTCGAAGGTCGTCACGTTGTCCGGGAACGGCGTCGCGTTGAAACTCGCGGTGCCGACGGCAATTTCCATCACGCCGCCATCGAAGGCCGCTTCGGTGCGGAAGAAGTGATCGAACTCCATCAGTGAATTGCCGGTTAAAGTGAGCGGCCCGATAATCGCCGAAAAATCCGATGGCGCGCTGTCCGAACCCGGATCGAAGTCCGGAGCGTACATCGCCGCCGAGCTAATGCCGCCGCCAAAATCCACTCCGGGCACGCGCTGGAAAGCGGCCAGACCTTGATTCGGAGTCGCTGATTCCTGCAACGGCGGCGTGAACCGAGTGCTAGCCGCAGCGGTCTCGAACGTCTCGTTAGCAAAGACCGGCGGCGTCATCACCACCGGCGAAGTCGGCGCGTCGAACCTCACCACGCGGTTGCCGGTGTTGTTCGTGTCGATGCGCCCGTTGTTCAAATCGCGGGCTTGGACGATGTAGTAATAGACCTGATTGCGTACCAAGTTGATGTCGGTGAACGACGTGCCGCGCACGCTGGCTTGAATGCGATTGGCCGACGAAGGCGTGAACATCGGGTCTTGTGTGCCATTGCCGGGAGTAACCGCGGTTGCGCGGTAGATGTCATAGACGATGTCGGCCTGCGGGTTGGTCGAGATGGCCGGCAGCCAACTCAGGATCAGACGATCACAGGCTCGCGGGTCTTCGACCTGATTCACGCCCGCGAACACCGGGTTCGGGATCACCGGACCGCCGACAGTAATGGTGATACTTTGCGTGTTCGCCGTGGAGACGCAATCAGCGCCCGCGTCGCGCGCCGCGCGCACTTGATAGAAGAAGGTGCTACCCGTCGGAAGCCCCTGCCCGCCGTTATTGTCGTCGAAAGTAGTCTGCGACGCCGGGATGTTGGCAACGAGCGCAAACGGCCCGTTGGCGTTGGCGGAGCGGGAGATGAGAAAGCGGTTCGCGCCGGCGACCGGAACGATGGTGACTCTGACCGTATTGTTCGCCGTGTTCGTCAGCGCGAAGTTGGGCGCCGCCAGCGGCCCCAATGTTTCGCACTGCGTGACGCCTGCCGGCACGGTGAAGTCTTCGACCACGATGGGAGCCGACTGGGTGCCCGGATCGTCGCCGGCTCCGGCGCTCGAAGCGGCATTGACGCCAACACCGTGGCTGGCAAACGCGCGCCAAATGACGGCCCGGTTCTCGCCGCCGCTCAT
>JACCRA010000302.1 GCA_013813825.1 Pyrinomonadaceae bacterium
TCGGGTGTGCGCGCGGTGACGGAGAGGCTGACGTTGCTGGCGCGCTCGAAATTAAAGTTGCCGTTCTTCGTCGCGCTTGCGCCCGCCGTGCCCCGCGCCTGATGAAAGCCCGCGCCGATCACCTTGCTGCGCTCGCACAGCGCGATAATGTCGCCGACGGACTTGGCGCGTTGCGCTGTCGGGATGTTAGTGGTCGCCGCGACGTAGCCGGCGGTTGGCCGGTACTGCTGCGCTCCGAGCGTCGGCAGGTATTCGCGATCAACCGGCGAGACGCGCGCCAGCGCCTCGGCCTGTTGGACGACGGCGCGCAAATTGGTGTCGTCAATCTCGTTGGTCGAAGCCGCTCCGCGCTTCTTGTCGATCCAGACGGTTACGCCCACATCCGTCTCCTCACGCCGCCCGCTCGTCGTGATCGCGTTCGCCGCGAAGCGCAAATGCGAATACTCCTCGCTGCCCACTCGCACCATTGCGTCATCGGCTTTAACGTAACCGAGCAACTTCTCGCAGACGGCTTTAGCTTCCTTCTCACTCAGCAACACAGTTAAGTCCCTCCTTTTGAAACGATGAATGCGAAATGATGAATGATGAATGAAAGGCAATAGCCGTCTGTCTTTATATTCATCATTTCGCATTCATCATTTCGCATTTCCTTATTTATCATTTCCTTTTCAGCGATTGCCACGCGCCGCCGTATTCAGGACATTGATGCCCCGGAAGCGCGCGATAGGGCAGCCGTGGCTGACGGCGTTGGATTGGCCGGGCTGGCCTTTGCCGTCGTTGAAGCTGCCGCTCAACTCGTAAGTCGATTGGCCGCCGAGCATGTCGCAAGCGTTCCAGAAGTCGGGTGTCCGTGATTGATAGGCCACATCGCGCAGCATCGCGCCGACTTTGCCGTTTTTGATTTCATAAAAAGTCTGCCCGCCGAACTGGAAGTTGTAACGCTGCTGATCGATGGAATAGCTGCCGCGCCCGTGAAACAGAATGCCGTCTTTGATGTCGGCCGCGAGGTCTTCGAGCTTATTGTTTTCTTTCGCCGGCTCCAGCGAGACGTTCGGCATTCGCGGAAAGGGAACGCTGCCCCAACTGTCGGCATACGAACAGCCATAAGAAGTTTTGCGCCCGATGAGCGGCGCGAGATCGCGTGTTGTCTGCCAATCGACGAAGAGGCCGTCCTTGATCAAGTGCCATTTTTGCGCCGCCACGCCGTCATCGTCGTAGCCGGTGGTGGCGAGCCCGCCCTGCTGCGTCCGGTCGGCGTAGAGGTTGACGATCTTCGAGGCAAACTGAAACTTGCCGGTCTTGTCGGGCGTCAGGAAACTGGTCCCTGCGTAGTCGGCCTCCCAGCCAAGCGCGCGATCCAGTTCGGTCGAGTGGCCGACCGATTCATGGATCGTTAGGAAGAGGTGCGTCGGGTGCAGCAAGAGATCGTACTTATCCGGCGCGACGGGCTTGGCCTGCAACTTCATCACAGCTTCGTTGCCCGCCAACTCGGCTTCCTTGAGCCAGTCGTGTTGCGTCAGGTATTCGTAGCCGATGCCTTTCGGCCCTAAGAGCGAAGCGCGCGTCTGAAAATCTCCGTTGTCGCGGTTGACGGCGGTGACGTTGAAGCTCGGGTTGCTGCGAATCAGATACTGCTCAATGCGCGAACCGTCGGTCGAAGCGAAAAACTTTTGCTCGTTGACGAAGACGAGGCCGGAGTTGATGAAGCTGACGCCTTTCACCGCCAGCGCCTTCTCATTGAGTTTCAGCAAAAATTGAATCTTGTCGTCGAGTGGCACGTCAAACGGATCGCGCTCGAAAGTGCTGCGCCAACTCGTGACGGCTTTCGGCGCGGGCGCAAGCGTGATCCGCTTCCGCTGATGCGCGGCGTTCGCGCGGGCGATCCCGACGGCTTCCTGCGTCACGCGCCGCACCTCGGCGGGCGTCACCTCCCGGCTTGCGGCGAAGCCCCACGTCCCCTGCCACAAGACGCGCACGCCGAAGCCGAAGCTCTGGCTGCGCGAGACCTGCTGCACCTGCCGCTCGCGGGTGTTGATGGCTTCAAAGCGATAACGGTTAATGCGGATGTCAGCGTAGCTCGCGCCCGCCCGTTTGGCCGTCGCTAGGGCGACATCGGCAAGACCATTCTTATCGATTGTCGCCGCCGACGCCGACGCTTCGTGCTCGAACACCCACGAGGGCAGGGCGATGGCAGAGCCAAACGCCAGCCCCGCCGTCTGTAAAAATTCGCGTCTGGTTGAGGACATGGAAAACCTCACAGTTTGCGTAAAATTGAAGTTGTCGTTGTGCGGCGAAGCTGCTTCGTGTGAAACCGGTCGCCCCGCCCTTTGAGAAGTAATGTGCAAATGTTTTTCGCGCGGAAGGGCGAAAAAGTTTCAGCTTGGAGTGCTCTGCTGATCAAGCAACGGCTTCAAAGTTTGATAAACCGTCTCGGCCACGATCTGCGTGCCGGCGGCGTTCGGGTGAATGCCGTCTTCCAGATTCAGATTTTCGACGCCGGCGACGCGGTCGAGGAAAAACGGAATCAGCTTCACGTCATGCTCGCGCGCCAGCGTTTGAAATGCTTCGGCGACTTCCTTTTGATAAATCGCGCCGGTGTTGGTGGGCGCGTACATCCCGGCCAGAATCACCTGCGCGCCGCGCACCTGCGCCGTCTTGATCAGTTGGCTCAGATTCTTCTTCATCTCCGCGACGGGCTGGCCGCGCAGCAGATCGTTAGCGCCCAATTCCAAAATCAGGAACCGCACTTCGCCTTCGGCCAGCGCCCAGTCGAGACGGCGCAGTCCGCCCGCCGACGTGTCGCCTGAAACTCCGGCGTTGACCACCTCGTAACTGTAGCCGTCGCGTTCAAGCATCTCCTGTAACAGAGAAGGGTAGCTCTGGTGCGCGGGCAATCCCAGCCCGGCTGTGAGGCTGTCGCCGAAAGCGACTATCTTCGGCCGTCCCGCCGGAGCGGTGGCCGTCGTAACCGTCCCGGTCGTGGCGGCGGCAGCGGGCGGCGTGGTTTGTGAAGAGCGCGGACGGCTGGCATCATTTCCCTGACACGCGGCAACGGCAGCGAGCATCAAAAGCGATAGGTAGAATAAAAATTGCTTCATGATTGAATTATACAAAGTTTCTAAAATCGTGCCTTCCGGCGCGGAGTCTCTGACTATTCTCCACGAACTTGATCTCTTGATCCCGGACGGTCAGTTCGTCTCGATCAGCGGCGCATCGGGCAGCGGCAAATCAACGCTGCTCGGCCTTATCGCCGGCTTGGATGCCCCGACCGGCGGCGACATTCGCATCGACGGCCAATCAATTACCGGGCTGGACGAGGACGCACTAGCCAGTTTGCGCGGCAGTAAGATCGGGATCGTCTTTCAATCGTTTCATTTGATGACTTCGCTGACGGCGCTCGAAAACATTCTCGTGCCGATGGAGATCGCGGGCGTCCGCGACGCGGAGCGACGCGCGCGGCAGTTGCTCGCGGATGTCGATCTGACGGCGCGGGCGCACCACTATCCTTCGCAGCTTTCGGGCGGCGAGCAGCAGCGCGTCTCCGTCGCCCGCGCCTTTGCCAACAACCCCTCGATTCTCTTGGCCGACGAGCCGACCGGCAATCTCGACTCGCGCAACGGCCGCCACGTCTTTGAATTGATGCTCGAAATGAACCGTCACCACGGCGCGACGCTTGTTCTCGTAACGCATGACGCGGAACTAGCCGCCGAGGCGGATCGACAAATCAGATTGAGAGACGGGCGCGTCGTCGGCGACAGCGATCAAACGAATCTGGATGCGCGGGCGCCAGACGAAGCCGGCGCGTTGCAGGAGATCGGGCGATGAAATTTGTCCTGCGAATGGCCGCGCGGGAAGTACGCGCGTCTTGGCGGCGTCTGCTGTTTTTCTTTTTGTGCATCGGCATCGGCGTCGGCTCTATCGTCGCGTTGCGTTCAGTGATTCAGAGCGCGAACGAGGCTCTGACTTCCGAAGCGCGATTGTTGATGACCGCCGACGTGCAGGCCGACACGACGCGCCCGTGGACGCCGGAAATTCTCAGCGTCATTGATGGCGTCGCGCGTTCGCCGCTTGTCGAAGCCAGAACCGAGACGGTTGAACTGCCGACGATGATCCGTCCGTCCGACGAAGCGCGCGCCGGCTCGATGATGGTCGAGTTGAAAGGCATCGAATCGCCGTTCCCGCTCTACGGCGAGATCAAATTGGCCGGCGGACAGAATTTTGCTCACACTTTGCTCGCCAACAACGGCGCACTGGTCGGCCAGTCTGTGCTCGACCGTCTGCAACTGCAAGTCGGCGACGAGATCGAGATCAACAATACGGCGTTTCAAATTCGCGGCGTCATCGCGCGAGAGCCGGGCGGCGGCGGCACCGGCTTTCGCCTCGGCCCGCGCGTCTTCGTCGAACGGGCGGCCGTCGAGCAGACCGGCCTCACCGGCTTCGGCAGCCGTGCCCGGCGGCGACTGCTCTTCAAGACTCCGGCGGGCGCGATGGAGAGCTTGGTTCAGGGATTGCGCGCGAATTTGAAGGATAGTTTGATCAGCGTCCGTTCGTACCGCGACGCGCAGGAGAACTTGAACGAGCAGTTCACGCGCTCGGAGAATTTTTTATCGCTGACGGGACTGGTCATCCTTGTCCTCGGCGGGATCGGCATTTCGAATGTCACGCGCGTCTTTATAGAGCAGCAACGGAAGAGCATCGCGATTCTGAAATGCGTCGGTGGGCGGAGTCGTCATCTGATCGCTGTCTATCTCTTGCAGACGCTGACGCTTGGTTTAGCGGGCAGCCTCTTTGGCGTGCTGCTCGCGAAGGCGGCGCTGCTGTTCGTCGCGAATCGCTTCGCTGTCAGCCTTCCGCCAAACATGAGCTACGCGCTGAAGCCGAGCGCTATCGCGCAGGGGCTGGGCTTGGGCGTGATGATCGCGCTGCTCTTTTCCGTGCTGCCATTGCTCCGCATTCGTCATATCAAGCCGAACATGTTGCTGCGCGATGAGCAGGGCGGAAGCGGTGGTCGCTTCGATTGGCTGCGGCTAGGTATCGGCGCGCTGGCCGTGTGCGGCGTGGCGCTGTTGGCTTCGTGGCAGGCTGGTTCGTTGCGCGTCGGCGTCTTTTTTCTGGCGGGCTTGGCCGTCACGGCGGGCGTCTTGCAACTGGCGGCGCTGCTGCTCATTCGCCTCGTCAAAAGCGCGCGCGGCGTGCGTTCGTTCGCGCTCAGGCACGCGATCAGCAGTTTGCACCGGCCCGGCAATCAGACGCGCGTGATCGTGCTGGCCGTCGGGCTGGGAGCGTTTCTGATCCTCTCAATTCAGTCGTTACAGGCTAATTTGTTGCTTGAGTTTGATCCGGCGCGGCGGGCCAACCTGCCGAATTTGTTTCTGCTCGATATTCAGAAGGATCAAGCTGACGGCGTCGCGCAACTGATCGAGAGTGCGACGGGCGAGCCGGCGACAATTGTGCCGACAGTGCGGACACGCATCGCAGCGATCAACGGGCGCAATGTCGATCTCGAAGCGGGCGAAATGCGACGCGAGCGCGGGCGGCTGGGACGCGAATACGTCGTCACTTACCGCCCGCATCTCGAAGAGAGCGAAGAGATCATCGACGGCACTTTCTGGGATGCCACGCCGTCCGTCGAACCGGAAGTTTCGATTGAAGAGGGAATGCGCGGTTTGGGCGGGTTGGACCTCGGCGGCACCATCACGTTCGACATTTTAGGCCGGCGGATGACGGCGCGAGTGACGAGCGTCCGGCGTGTCGATTGGCGTAACTCGCGCACGGGCTTCCTCGTGCTGTTTCGCCCCGGCGCTTTGGAGCAAGCGCCGCAGACAATGATCGCGCCGATCA
>JACCRA010000305.1 GCA_013813825.1 Pyrinomonadaceae bacterium
CGACGCCGCCCGCTAATTGGCCGATGGCCTCCATCTTCTGCGCCTGCCGCAACTGTTCCTCTTTCTCGCTGAGCGCCTGTTGCGCGCGGACCCGATCCGTTACGTCGCGGTCGGCCCCGCGATAGCCTGCTAGCTCGCCTCTGGCGTCAAGCACCGGCGCGGCGTTGCTCTCTAAGTAGCGATACGAGCCATCCTTGTGCCGGTAGCGACAGATGAGACCCGTCCACCCGCGCTTGGCGGCGAAGAAAGCCGGTAACTGTTGCTCCATCATCCGGCGATCTTCCTCGTGCATCAGTTCCGACATGTCTCTGCCACGCAACTCGTCGGGACTGTAGCCGAGCAGCATCTCGACCGCCGGGTTGTCGTAGATCGAACGTCCCTCACGGTCCATCGACCAAATCCACTCGTTGGTTGTTTCGACGATTAAGCGAAACTTTTCTTCGCTCTCCCGCAACGCCGCTTCGGCGCGTTCCCGCTCGGTTACGTCGCGCGTGTTGGCGACGATCCCGCCGACCGCCGGGTTTTCGAGCAGGTTGACGCTGCGGCCTTCGAGAATGCGGTATGAACCGTCTTTGTGTCGGATGCGCCCCTTTACCGGCACCAACTCGCCGGGGTGTTCCGTCTTATATTTCATTGCGCGCAGTATTGCCCGGCGATCACAGGGGTGGACAGTCTCCAACAAATGCCGCCCGCGCAATTCGCTCGGTTTAAAGCCAAGCATTTTTTCGACCGCCGGGCTTTCGTAGCGGATCGTCCAGTCGCGGTTAAAGATCGTGATCAAATCTTCGGCGTTCTCGACCAGCGTGCGAAACAGTTGGACGTTGCTCCGCAAAGCCTGCTCGGCCTGCTTGCGCTCGGTGATGTCGTTGATGATCGAGTAGAGCAGGCACCGCCCGCCGGCTTCGATGGGGCTGGAATAGACTTCCACGTCGCGCACCGCGCCGCTCGCGAGGCGGTGGCGAAAGACGAAATATGCACGCTGCTCGCCGGCCGCCCGCGCCATCTCGGCGTCGACTTCGGCGGCCGAGAGCGTGTTGATCTCTTTGATGTTTTTGGTCTGAAATTCAGCGCGCGGGTAGCCGTAGAACTCGCAGGCCGCCGGATTAGCGTCGATGATTTGCCCCGACTCCGGCGCGATCAGCAGCTTGATGGCGCGGTTCTTCTCGAACATCTGCCGGTAGCGATCTTCGCTCTCGCGCAAGCGTGCTTCGGACTGCGCCAACTCCTGCTCCAACCGCTCTGCTCGCGTTATTCTCTCCATCCCTAAAATCTCACTGCGGCCTTACCATTGGTCCCCATTAGTGTTAAATCGGAGCACACGGCATGGGGACATTTGTAGGGGCTTCAGCGACTTGTCCCAACCCAGGGCGGCGTTTCGCCGATCTTCTCAAGGTTGGACAATTTCAGTCATGTTGAATGATGACAACATTGATTATCGCGCCCGCCGCGCGAGGGGCTGGAACAAGCCGCTGAAGCCCCTACATTCAAGCCGGGTGCTCAATACACGCCCTCGACCACCGCCGCTTGCAAACGCGCGAACGGGCGGACGTTGCGAACGCCGTCCCACGGGTACAACGCGAAAGGCGGCTCGCGCTCGGCCTCGTCGCGCTCCAAAAAGCGGGGCATGAAGAACTCGCGCGTCAGCGTCGTCAAACGCACGCGCCCCGTCTCTCCATAATTGACGACGCGCTCCGGGTAATCAGGCTCGACCACCTCGATCATCGCGCGCGGCGCGGGCGGGTAGTAGATGATCGCGTAGTTGTCTTCCGGCAACCGTGGCTTGCCGACGGCCAGCCCCATCAGCGTGTTGCCGTAGGTCGGCGCGAAATAAACTCCGTCGAGCAACTCTTCGACGGCGAACCGATGAAACTGCGGCGTCATCTCCGTTCCGCCACAGAAGACGCCCGTGATGCCCATCTTCCGCAACGAGACTTTTTCGCAGAGGGCTTCCAAGAGCTTCGGCGTCGTAAACAGACAGCGGATATTGTCGTGCGCGCGCAACAGCGTCAGCGCCTGATCGACGACGTGCTGCTTATACTGCTCGGCCATCTTCGGCTGCCCCATCTTGAGCAGTTTGATCACCCAGCGCGGATCGAGATCGACCATAAAACAGATACCACCGCGATGCTGTGCGAGGTGCTCGACGGCGAGGCGCAAGCGGCGCGGCCCCGTGGGACCAACCGCGAGCCAGTCCGCCCCCGGCGGAAAGTGTTCGTCCGGCAATGTCTCGCTGAACATTTCGTAATCGATGCGAAAATCTTCGACGTTGATCCGCGACTTCGGGACGCCGGTGCTGCCGCCGGTCTCGAAGACATAGACGGGGCGTCCACTGTAACCGCGCGGCACCCAACGCCGGACGGGGCCACCGCGCAACCACTCATCCTGAAAAGAGCCGAAGCGGTCGAGGTCTTCGTAAGTCTGGACTTCGCGGCGCGGGTCCCAGTCGAGTTGCGCGGCGTAGTCGAGCCAGAACGGGCAGCCGGTTTCAGGGCTGAAGTGCCACGCGACGACCTCGCGCACCCACGCATCCAGCCGCGAGCGCGCGGCCTTCGTTTTCGCTTGAATTTCACTCATGGACTTAACTTGAGGGTCGCGCCCTCTGATTCAGACTTGCGCTTTTGGCGTCGTGCGTCCTATTACGGGCTATGATTTATGTGTTGAAGAGTCACCGGATTGTAACGACGCCCTTCACCGAAGCGCAACACATCGCCGAAACGCCGCCCGGCGTCCGACTCAAAACTGCCTGCGTCGTCGCTTTAAGCGTTGAGCCGCCAGACGGCGTAATTCAGCGCGGCGGCGAACGAAACCCACAGCAGGTACGGGACCAGTAGTGCGCCCGCCAGCGACGAGACGCGCCAAAAGACGATGATCGTCGCGAGAATAGCAGCCCACAGGAAGATGATTTCGACGAAGGCGAGGCCCGTCCGGTGCTGCCCGAAGAACAGAATCGACCACAGCAGATTTAACGCCAACTGCACGGCAAAAATGGTGAGCGGCACGGTGACGCTCGTCTCGCCGCGTTCGCGCCAGACGAGCCAACCGGCAACGGCCATCGACAAAAAAAGTAGGGTCCAAGCGGGTCCGAAAAGCCAGTTCGGAGGAGTCCACGAAGGCTTGCCAAGCGTTTCGTACCAACCCGCGATCTCCGGGTTGGTGAAGAGCGAGCCGAGACCGGCAACGGCGAAGCAGACAAGGATGAATACCGGCAGGGCGCTCCACTGGGAGAAACTGTTCGACATGTGCCACTCACTTTCGACTGCGATTGATTGGCGATTCGTTATCCGCAACAGTGGCCCAGCATAGTCGTTGTTTATGGCGAAGCGTTTACGAAATAGAACTATCGAGAGTGAGAACCGCTACCTGACGCTCCCTCTAGTCACACGAAGCGACGCGAAAGAACTGGAGCGGTGTTATGCATTCCTTCGTGTGAATCAGGGAGGCGATTTACTTTTGATATCGTCCGTTGCCATTTGATCAGCCGCGCCCGCGTTCCAGCAAAATCATCATAATCAAGCTCAGCAGTACCCGCCGTTCTTCCTCTTCGTTGAGCGGCCCCTGCGGCTCGACTTTGAATTTGCCTTCGAGGAAGGCGGGCTGCTTGGCGATCCGCATGACGGGCTGTCCCGTCGCGCGCGAGACGATATAAGCTGGATTGAAGATATAGCCAGTGAACATTCCCAGCACGGGAATCTCGCCCAAGAGGCTATCGAGCACTTTGATCCAAGCGTTCTCTTCGCTAATCGTCAGCACGAGCTGCTCGCCCTCGTAAATCTCGTAATGCGCTTTCCAGATCGACTTCATGCCACGCCGCTGGATCGAGCCGTGCGAGACGCCGTGCTCGTCCGTGATGTGATAGCGCGCCGAGAAGTCTAAGACCTTGTCGGCTTTGATCGTGTAGAGCTGACGGGTCTGCTCGCGGTCGGCGAAGACGCCGACGTTTTCCTTTAACTTGAAAGCCTTCTGCTTGACGTAAAAGATCAAATTGCCGCCGGCGTCCGTCACCGCTAACTGCCGGGCGAGCGCCAGAATCTTGAAAGAGATGTTCAGCGGATAGTTCATGCTCGGTCTCCTCGCTTCGATTGACTCACAACTGACTTCGGGGG